>JACPPX010000146.1 GCA_016190785.1 Chloroflexota bacterium | reverse complement strand
GACGGGAAAATATTTGACGAGGGTTTTTTCAGTTATTGTGAGGACGTGGATTTGGCCTGGCGGGGGCAACTCTCCGGGTACCGTTGTGTATACATCCCCACCGCCGTAGCCTACCATCGACAGAGTGCCACTGGTGGGGGAGCATTGTCCAGTTACTATAACGGCCGCAATTTCATCTATGTCCTGGCCAAGGATTACCCCGACTCGCTTTGGAAAAAGTATTGGTTACGGATACTAAGTGCCCAGTTGCGGATCACCGGAGATGCCCTCCGCTCTTTGCGGGGAGAGGCGGCGAGGGCACGGTTGAGGGGGCAATTAGTAGGACTTTTCACCTGGCCGCGCATGCTCAAGAAGCGCCACATTATTCAGGCACAGAGCCAAGTATACGATGAATATCTTGAATCACTGCTTGTCGATTGAGAACCAAGGGCATTTCATAATATCTGGGCCGATGTCAAATCTATGACAATATCACCTCATCTCTATCGAACTTCACTCCAGCCCCTAAGCGGGGAGTCGTGCCCCCGGTTCAGGGTACGATGAACGGGCCGAGGAGTAGGCTTTCTGCTGGTGGTGAAATTACAGGTAGCGGGCGGAGACCGATCGGATCATAAAGTACAGCCTCGATCCAATAATATCCGGGGGGAAGGCGACGGGGGATGCGTATCCAATGGAGGGATGAGGTGATTTCGTCGGTCCCCCAGTAGATGGAGGGATAAAGATATAGTCCTCCGGGATAACCATCCTGTTGCCGATATAAGACTCGGCGGTCATCGATGACCCTCAGAGAAATTTTGTAAATGGCCGATAGGGGTTCACCAGCTCTAAAGAAAAGATCTAGGTACATCTCTCCTCCGGGAACAAAAGCCGAGGTGGTGCTGCCCCACCATTCGACCCCCTTTTCAAGAGTCAATACCCGCTTGATAGGCATCGCGGCAACGGAATACATCACCTCCTTGCTGGGCACCTTGTAGACAAATGCGACGGTCACTCCTCTTGTGTCGCGGATTTGCGTTGGCTTAGCACCAGCCAGTGCTTCAGAAATTAACTCGGGAGATAAAACGGGCATCGTGTAGACCGTGTCTTGAAAGAGGAGGACACCGGAGACCCCCGGCTTTTCGCGGTCGGTTGCCTTTCCTGGGGCAAGGACGAGGGATAAATCCGCAGGCAGGGGGAGATCCAAGAGTTGTCCGTTGGCGGCGAAAATAGAGCGGATTTTGGGGAAGCGCAGCGACGTCTCATAACGCACCTGTGGTTTCCCATAGGGCTCAACATCAACCAAAAAGGCACCATTTGCCTGGAGTAGATAGCTGGCGATAGCCTCATCCCGTAGGGCAAATCGGTATGGGTCCTCGCGGCTGGGTTGGTTGGCTTCGACCACAAAATAACGCTGGAAAGAGTACCATCCGCTTATCCCTACTCCCACTAGGATCACAATCACCATTGCCCAATGGCTCCCTGTCCATCTCCTCGCCACTTGCTGCCAGACGGCAGCCAGCCCCAAACCGGCAATAAGATATGTCCAGGAATAGACCCCGATGATGCGCAGGGCATAGGGAGGCGTGAGGATTGGATCTTCGATGGAAAAGAGGTCGGGTAAAAGTAAAAGTTGGAGCACGGGCAAAAGAAGTCCATAGGACAGAGAACGAAAGCGCAGCAGGGATAACTCAAGGCCAACCAAAAAGGCTAGGAAAAAGAAAGGAGGAAGTAGGGGGCCCCCCAGATCGTTATAGTAGCCTTGCCACTCCACGCCGAACATCAAAATCTGCAGCCACCATTTCTTGAGCAGAAAGCTGATGGGCTCCGCTTGGAATTCAGGAAGAGCGGTGATGGAGGTGGCCTGAGTACGGTGGGTCAATGCTCCTGGCCGCTGCAGCTCGACAAAAATCATAGGGAGAATGGCGATAAACAAGCCGATAAAAAGCCAAAGGAACAGCTTCCCCCTTTGCCGAAGCCCCTCGCGATCAAAGAAAAACTGATGGATCAGCAGTAGCAAGGGAGCCCCTAAGAGGGCCAGGGAGGAAGGGTAGGTGTAGAGGGCTAAACCCAAAAGAAGACCCGCGGCAAAAAGCCACACTTTATGTCCGGTCTCCCAGCCTCGGATCATAGCGAGAAAAAAGAAGACTTGCAGGGGAGGCTGGAGAGCAGCTCGATACCCAGAGCGACTGAGATGAGATTCGATGGCCGAGAGGGCTAGCCCCAACGAAGCAAGAAGGGCAGCACGCTTGGCGAAAAGGGTCCCCCTATCCTGGAATAGCTGGCTGGCAAGAAAATAAGTTCCCAAGACAGCAATGCCGCTTGCTGTGGCAGTGACCAGACGGATAGCCAAAATCGTGGGGCCCAAAAAGAAGATAGAAACGGCGTCGAGATATACCCCCAAGGTCTCGGCTGTCTGGGTGTATTCCAAGTAACCGGGGATGATGCCGCGGTGTAGAAGATCCAGGGCGGGGAGGGCTACATCAAAGGGGTCGGGGCTGTTGACATAGGCCGGCAGGCGCTCCAAATCATAGAATCGGAAGAATATGGCCACAGCCATGGCCAAAGCCAAGGGCCAATGCTCTTTAGCTGTGGCTTTAATATCTAATCCGGCTCTCGCCAAGTTTTTGGTCCCTCGCCCTGACTTTTCAGGACGCATCGATTATAAGCATGTTTGTCATGCTCGCCAAAATCGATTTGCCCTGGCCGAAATTTGTGACTATCATTTACCAGCCCGAAAAGCCCTGGAGGAGATAAGAAAATAGCCCCTTTTCTTTCGGTTATTGTCCCCGCCTATAATGAGGAGCGGCGTCTCCCCCAAACTCTGCGTAGAATTGCTGATTATCTGGCTAGCCAGGGATATGAGAGCGAGATCATTGTCGTCGACGACGGGAGCCTCGACCGCACGGCGCAAGTTGTAGAGGAAATGCAGAACAGCCTCCCCACCCTCCACCTCCTCCGCCTCCCCCACCGCGGTAAGGGCCATGCGGTGAAGACCGGGATGCTCAGCGCCAGCGGGGCCTACCGTTTCCTGAGCGATGCCGATCTATCCATGCCGGTGGAGGAGATGGGCCGTTTCCTTCCCCCGCAACTGCAAGGGGTTGATGTTGCTATCGGCTCCCGGGAGGCCCCCGGAGCAAGGCGCTACCATGAGCCAACCTACCGCCATCTAATGGGCCGCATCTTCAACTGGGTGGTGCGATTCCTTACCGTGCGCGGCATCCAGGACACCCAGTGTGGATTTAAGTGTTTTTCCCAAAGAGCAGCCCAGGACATCTTCCCTTATCAGACCATGGATGGCTGGGGGTTCGATGTGGAGGTCCTGTTCATTGCCCAGAGGCGCGGTTACCGCATCGTGGAGTTACCCATCGATTGGTATTACATGGCCAACAGTCGCGTCCGCCCCCTCCAAGACTCCCTGGGCATGCTCGGGGAGGTGATCAAGATCCGGATCAATGACCTGCGGGGGCTTTATAATCTTTAGATAGCAAACAGTTAACCGTCTTGGACAGGGGCTCCATTTGTGGTATAATGCACTAATTGGAGAAGATTAATCTCAATCGGCATTCCCCAGGAGAAGGAGGATAGATGGCTTTTCTTCCCGTCCCCTTACGCGATTTACCCCGTGAAATAAATAGACGCATCCGCAACAGCCGGGCCTGGAAATCCTTCTTCCGCAGCGGCTATCCCGACAACCGCAAGGACCAAGCCCAAATCGTCATCGGCAATGTTTTTCTCCACCTCCATCCGGTCAAGGTCCCGACCAATGCCATCCGCATCACCTACACCTACTGCTTGGGAGGCATCTCCTTCCTGCTTTTCTTGATCCTGACCATCACCGGGGTTCTCCTCATGTTCTACTATGTTCCCAGCGTAGAACGGGCCTATAATGACATCCAGGCCCTCTCCACCACCGTGGCTTTCGGGCAACTGATGCGTAATCTTCACCGCTGGGCGGCCCACGGTATGGTGCTTAGCGTCTTCCTGCATATGATGCGCGTCTTCTATACCGGGGCTTATAAGCCCCCCCGGGAGTTCAACTGGGTGATAGGGGTAACTCTTCTCTTCGTCACCTTCGGAATGAGCTACACCGGATACCTCCTCCCTTGGGACCAATTAGGTATCTGGGCCATAACCATCGGTCTCGGATTCGCGGGGTACACTCCCTTCTTTGGGGAGCAGGCCAAGCAGTTGATCTTTGGGGCCCTAGAAATCAACCAGGATTCGCTCCTCCGCTTTTATGTGTTGCATGTAATTGGCCTGCCCTTAGTCGCGGCGGTGCTAATGTCCGTCCACTTCTGGCGCATCCGCCGTGATGGGGGGATATCTACTCCGCTCTAAGTAGGAGCTATGGCCGAAGAAGCCGGGTCCTTGGAAGAAAGAAAAGTAAAAACCCTCTCTCTCGTCCGTGGGGAGGAGGCCAAACCCCCGCCCGGGGCCCCCATCCAGAAATTCATGGTCTGGCCCTATCTTCTGGCCATCGAATTTTTGGCGGCGGTGATCTGCACCATAGGGCTGCTCATCTTCTCTGTGCTGCGCAATGCCCCCCTCAAAGAACTGGCCAACCCGGACATGACCCCCAACCCTTCCAAGGCCCCCTGGTACCTGGTGGGGCTGCAGGAACTGCTTTTGCACATGGACCCCTTTCTGGCCGCGCTTTTGCTCCCCGGCTTAGCCTTTGCTCTCTTGGCCATTATTCCCTATATTGATTTCGAGACCAAGGAGAGCGGCCGCTGGTTCGCCTCCCCCAACGGAGTGAAGATCACTATCTTCTCCGCGGTCTATACCACGCTTATCCTGGTGGCTTTTATCCTGGTCGACAGCCAAATAGGAGGGGTGCCTGGAACTGCAGGTGGGCTGCGCCAGTTGCTTAAAACCTGGGGGGTCCCAGATATAGTGGGAAGTTGGATACTTCCGGTGGCAATTATGCTTGGACTCTCCGCCCTTTTGATTTTGATTGTGAGGCTGCGTTGGCAGGCCAACTTACGGGAGATCGTAATTGCCTTATTCACCGGTTTTGTGGTGGTCTATTTTTTGACCGCGCTGGTGGGCTTTCTTTTCCGCGGGCCAAATCAGGCTCTCTTCTTGCCCTGGGATATGCCCCATGGTTATGACCCATTGAGCGAGTTTTAGTAAAGGGTGAATTAGAAATGGCAGAGGCTGCAACCCAAGAGATCGGACTTTTTAATCGGCGAGAGTTTTTGCGCCTGGGCTTCTGGGCGGCCACCGCCCTGGCCGCGGCAGAGATCGGGGGAGCGGCTCTGGTCTTCTTCTGGCCCAAACTCAAGGCCGGAGCCTTCGGAGGCGAAGTGAATATCGGCACCCTGGAAGAGATCCTGCCCCAACTCCCGATGGATGCCGTGCCTCTCTATTTCCGCGAGGCTCGATTTTATCTCTCTCATGTCGAGGATGGATTGCTCGCCCTATACCGCAAATGCACTCACCTGGGATGTGTAGTCCCCTGGAACTATGAGGAAGACCAATTTCATTGTCCCTGCCACTCTTCCCTGTTTAACCGCAAGGGAGAATGGCAGGGAGGGCCAGCACCACGCCCCATGGACTTGATGGGCATCGATATCCGCAATGGGGAAATCTGGGTGGATACCGGGGAAATTAGCCAGCGCACGGCCTATGTTCCCTCCCAGGCAGTGCCAATTTAGGCCGACCGAGGAGTTTGGTCGCGGAGTGAGTGTGAATGAAGGTGGTTGATAGGGATGGCGGAGACTAAGGCTCAAGAGACCGGAATATTCTCCCGCCGCGAGTTTTTGCGCTGGGGCTTCTGGGCCGCCACCGCCCTGGCCACGGCAGAGATCGGGGGGGCGATGCTGGTTTTCTTCTGGCCCAAACTCAAGGCCGGGGCCTTCGGGGGGGAAGTAAATATCGGCACCCTGGACGAAATCCTCGGTCAACTGCCGGTGAATGCCGTGCCCCTCTACTTCCGCGATGCTCGTTTCTACCTCTCCCACATCGAAGATGGGCTCCTCGCTATGTACCGCAAGTGCCCCCATCTGGGGTGTGTGGTCCCCTGGAACTTTGAGGAGGACCAATTTCACTGCCCCTGCCACTCCTCCCTCTACAATCGTAAGGGAGAAGTACTAGGTGGGCCGGCCCCCCGACCCTTGGATCTGATGGCTATCGAAATCCGCGGCAGCGAGATCTGGGTGAACACCGGGGAGATTACCCAGCGCTCGGCCTATGATCCCTCCCAGGCAACCTCGGTTTAGGTTGGTCTTGGTGGTGGCTCTAGGATCAGCCCGGCAATGTGCAAAGTCAGCTTTTCATTAGTAAGCAAATTGCGGACGAAAAATTATGGATGACCCCTTTATTCGCCATAAGTACATGGGGCTTTTCCTCGTGTTTTTCACTCTGATTTTCTTCCCCACCTATTTGGTGTGGGAGGTTTACCTCCGCCAGCCCCAGGCGGTGGAGGAGCTGCGGGTGCAGAGGGAGAACAAGGGGATCTCCCTTTTTGCCCAATACTGTGTAACCTGCCACGGGAAGTTGGGGGAAGGGTTTATCGCCCCCCCCCTCAACCGCGAGGAGATCCGCACCGCTGAGGCCGAAGACTTGTATAAAGTAATTTCCCGTGGCCGGGGGGCGATGCCGGCTTGGCTGCGGGAAGAGGGCGGGGCGCTGGATAGCGAGGATATCCGTAGTCTCATCGCCTTCATCCAGGCTGATCCCCCGCGCTGGGCAGAGGTTGCCGGGGCGATCCCCACTCCCACCCCCTGCCCGGAGGGCCAATTCTGCCCCACCCCCACCCCCGAACCTCCGGCGGTGGCCGGGCGGCGAATCTTTAATAGTGTCTGTGCTGTCTGCCATGCCTTCGACGGGGAAGGGGACATCGGGCCCCGGCTTCAGGACAACGAGTTTGTCCAGAGCCTGACCGATGAGGGACTTTATGCCTTCCTGCAAGTGGGGAGGCCCGACCTGGGAATGCCCGCCTGGGAGGGGAAGTTCACCGACGAAGAATTCTCCTGGATAATCGCCTTCCTGCGTAGCCTTCAGCCCCAATAGCCCTTTACTTGCCAAAAGCCACGGCCGGGATGCCCCCCGGCCGTTTTGCATTTAATTCTGGGCCTGGATTTGAAATCCAGGCCAGGTGGTTCTGTCATTCTGAGTCCCGACTGCGTCGGGACGAAGAATCTCCCTTTCCCTCCGTGAAGGCATCCAGCCTCCAGCCTCAATAACCTCTCTACTTGCGCAGCGACGCCGGGGTAAAGCCCGGCCATTTTGCATTTGGAAACCACCAACCTGCAAGCCTCGTAATCCTATTTATAGGAAACTAGAACCGTCTCCGACTTGCCCCAGAATCAATACCGCCAGAAAGTACTATTGATTCCAAAGGAATTTTTAGTTAGAAAGTTGTTAGGGTGTTGACAATAGACGAGTTACTGATATAATTTTATAT
>JACPPX010000144.1 GCA_016190785.1 Chloroflexota bacterium | reverse complement strand
GTGTAAGTACCATCCCCAAAGGTGTCCGAGCCCGGCCGGGTGTCCCACAGCCCGAGAAGCCCATTCACTATTTCCTGCTCCCCGCGGAAAACCCACACCCAACCACTTGCTCCCCCGGGGGGCAAGTACTCAAACTTGTAGTAGTCAAAATCCCCGGCCAGACAGGCGCTGCCCCGGATCTCCACCACCCCCGATAACTGGGCCCCGGCGGTTGGAGAACTTACTTCCCACACTGGGGAAGAACAAGGGGATTGCAGGAGGGGCTGCGCCTCGGCGGTTGGCAGAAGAAGCAAAAGGGCGAGGAGCACTCCCAGGAAACCTAATTTCCTCACTACTAAAAGTGTATCACAAGCTAGCCACTGTCGCCAAACTGCGGGCTGTGGTGGCATTTAATCTGCTTATGGTAGAAAAAACTCTCCCGTGCTATATTTGACCCACATTTCTCCCCGAGGCGCAACTGCAGCCCAAATGTAGTGTTGTATTAATTGGCTCCTCGGGCAAAGGGAGAGTCATGCCCCAACCTGAGGGTGAACCGATCTCGGCCAAAGAGAGTGAATCCGACCTCAAGATGCTGGTGGCCGAATCGGAGGTGGAGTAAATCGAGCGGGCCAAATATGATCCCGCCGCCTTTGGCCAACTCTACGAACGCTATGTGGATCGCATCTACCAGTACATCTACTACCGCACCGGAGTGCAACATGAGGCGGAAGACCTCACCGCGCGTACTTTCTTCCGCGCTCTGCACAACATCCGACGCTACACCCAACGCGGATTACCTTTCTCCGCCTGGCTCTACCGTATTGCCCACAACCTGGTGGCCAACTGGCACCGGGATCGCAAGAACCGCCAACTTGTTTCTTTAGACGAGGTGCTCCTATCCAGCAAAACCGCCATCTTCCCCGAGCACTATCTGGAAAAAAGGGAAAGGGAGGATGCCCTGCGTCAAGCCATCACCCGGCTCAGCCCGGATCGCCAACAGTTGTTGATCCTGAAATTTGCCGATGCCCTTTCTAACCAGGAGATTGGAAAAATAATGGGCAAAAGCGAAGGGGCGGTCAAATCCCTCTACCACCGCACCCTGGTCGCCCTGCGCGAGGACCTTATTTCTAGAGGATTCTGAAGAGAAGAGGAGGAAATATGATCCGCATTGTAACTGACAGCACCTGCGATCTACCCCAAGATTGGTTCCAGACCTACAATCTCCATGTGGTGCCCATCAACATCCATTTCGGCCAGGAAGCATATCTGGAAGGGCAGACCATAGACCCCCCTAGTTTCTACCGTAAAGTGGCGGCGGGGAGCGAGTTCCCTAAGACCTCCCAGCCCTCGGTGGGCCAGTTCACCACTGCCTACCGCCAGGTGGCCAAGCCTGGCGATCAGATCCTCTCCATCCATGTCACCGGGAAGTTGAGCGGTACCGTCCGCTCCGCAGAAATGGCCCGTGAGGAACTGAAAGGGGAGATGGACATCCAGGTCTTCGACAGCCTTTGCGGCTCGGCGGCGATGGGTTACATGTGCGTAGAGGCGGCACAGATGGCCGGGGAGGGGAAAAGCATGGCCGAGATCATCCGCCGCTTGGAGGAGATTCGGTCGCGAATCCATATCTTCCTCACCGTGGAGAATCTAGAATACGCCAAGCGCAGCGGGCGGGTGGGCGCGCTGGGTGCGGCTCTGGCCTCCTTCTTAAATGTTAAACCGATCATCGTCCTGGAGGACGGGGTCTTGGAGGCCAAGGAGCGGGTCCGCACCTGGAGAAAGGCGGTAGATAGAATGGTGGAGATGATGGGCGAAGCGGTGGGCTCCTCTGCCCCGGTCAATCTGGCGGTGATCCACGCCGAGGCCCATGATGAGGCCCAGAAACTTGCGGAAGACAGCCGCAAACTCTTCAATGCCCAAACTTTCTTCGTCTCTGACCTAGCAACCTCCATCGCCGTCCAACTCGGTCCCGGCACCGTGGGCCTGGTGGGTTACCAGATTTGAGGATAATGGGCGAAGTATGGACCGAAAACTGATTGCCGAGGTATTAGCCGCACATGCCGATCGGCTGGTCCAGGGCCAGAGGACCAAGGCGCGGGAGATCCTCTCCGTATTCTCCGACGATCAAAACCTGGAGCCTCTCCTGGAGGTGGCAGAAGAGGTCAAAGACACCATGGCTCCGGTCAAGCCCCCGCCTGAGTTTCGTCGTGACCTGGAGACAAAACTTCTGGCCGAGGCCCAGGAGGCCCTTGCCACGGAGAAACCCACGCCGAGCATGGGCCGCAGCGTAATCTTGATCATCCTCGCCGGTCTGGGTTCTCTGATACTGTCCATTGTCGGACTGATCCTTTTCTTCTTCCGCGGCCGCAAACCAAAACCCCGCCGCTCCCAGTCATCATCTCGAGCGTCTTCATAAACTCACTGCCAGGAACAATGGCACATGATGCCACTGTAAAGCGGACTTCCATGAAACCTCGCTACTTAGTTCTTGCCGTTCTGCTCATCCTAGGCCTTCTCTTGCTCCTTTATCTACTCACCATTCCGGCCCCTTACATAAGGCGACCGTTGGCTGGCAGAGAATTTGATTTCCGCTATTACATGCACCCTATTATTATGGCCGTCGCGGTCTGGACATATGTAACGCTGATTGCTGTTGGGACTATGCTGCTCCGCCCATGGCTATTATCCGCGATTCGCAGATTGATGGTTATCTTCCACCGCCGGCCTACCCGCTCTAATCACTTCCCCTAACCTTTCTCAACGGCAGCCGACGCTGCGGTTTGCTATCTACGCGCCGATGATATTTGCTAGTGAGCAAGAATGGCTGAGCGCTTCATCAGCCTAAAACCGCCCACTCCCCAAGAGGCGGGCCAACGCTTTTTGGCCTTCTTGCGCGAGGAACTGGCCGAGCGGGATAAAGAAGACGTTCTCCTCGCTGTCTACGCCACCCAGGAGGGCTCGACAATTACCCTGTGGGCTTTCTTTAGGGTGAATGCGCTGAATGAGTCGGAGCCAGTACTGGAACCGGTCCGCGATGCGGAGGTAAAAATAAAGGCCGGATATTTCACTCCCGCCTTTGGCCAGCCCTCTTTCTCCATCGTAGTAAAGGCCCTCCCCGCTCAGGGCCGAGCCCTCGAGGAGCTAGAAGCAAATTATTTCGCAGGCGACAAGACCTTAGTGCGAATCTACCCTTAGCAGAACTAGTTGCCCGACCCGAGTATCAATCCTTTTTGCGGAGAGCGGTTCTCGGCTTGTTCTTTCCCATTTTGGCCAGTATCTCCTCCTGCCGGGCCCGCATCTTAGCATCCTCCGCGGGCTTTTGGTCATCGTACCCCAGAAGGTGGAGAAGGCCGTGCACCATCAGCAATTCTAGTTCAGCCCCTATCCCCTGCCCGGCCTCCATCGCCTGTCGTCGCGCTTGGGGATAGGAGATCACGATGTCTCCCAGATACCGTGGCTCGTCCTGCGGCCCAGAGAGGGCCTCCCCGGGGCCGGGGAAGGATAAGACATCAGTGGTCTGGTTTAGGCCCAAATAGCGGGCCTGGAAGGCCCGCATTTCCTGGTCAGTGGTGACGAGCAGTCCGATTTCCACGCCACCGCTAACCCCCTCCGCTCGTAATGTGGTCTCAGCCGCGCGTTGGAGCCGTTTCTGGTCGATCCTCGCCCGCAGACGAGGATTTTTGTGCACCGCCAGCCGGACCTTCGCTTTCGATTCCCTCTTCTGGGTAGCGGACTCGGGCATGGTAAATCCCC
>JACPPX010000145.1 GCA_016190785.1 Chloroflexota bacterium | reverse complement strand
GGTCTCGGTGGTCATCCCCGCCTATAACGAGGAGGCGCAGCTGGAGAAGAGTATATCCACCTTGGTCGCCTTTCTCCAAACCTCCCTCCAAAATCCGTGGCAGGTGACTATTGCCGACAACGCCTCCCGTGACGGTACCCCGGAGGTGGGCCAACGTCTGGCCAAAACTCCAGGGGTGGATTACTTACGTTTGGAACGAAAGGGACGGGGCTACGCCCTCCGCCAGGCCTGGAGCAGAAGCCAGGCAGATATCCTATGCTATATGGATGTAGATCTCTCCACCAACCTCTCCGCCTTCCCGCCCATGGTTGAAGCTTTGCACTCCGGGAACTATCAAGTGGGCATTGGCTCCCGGCTGATGAGGGGGGCCCAAGTCACAAGGCAGTGGAAACGGGAAATATTGTCCCGGGGTTATAATCTGCTAATCAGGTTGATGTTTTTGAACAAGTTCTCCGATGCCCAGTGTGGCTTCAAGGCCCTCACGCGTCAGGCGGCTCAGGAGCTTCTCCCTCTGGTGCAGGACAACGACTGGTTCTTTGATACCGAGCTCCTACTCCGTGCCGAGCAGCGGGGATACCGCATTTTTGAAATTCCGGTAGAATGGATCGAGGATCTGGACACCCGGGTAGATCTTCTGCCCACAATCATCCAGGATGTAAAGGGCTTGGTCCGAGTGCGGTTCTCATAAAGATTTCTGGAGATAACAAAAGAAGGAGTGACTATGGAAAAAAGAGAACAGAACCAGAGGGTAGTAATTACTGGGATGGGCACGGTTAACCCCCTAGGCAACGATGTCCCCACTACCTGGAAAAGACTCTTAGCCGGAGAATCGGGGATTGACCACTTCACCCGCTTCGATGTCGGCAGCTTTCATACCCAGATCGGGGGAGAGGTCAAGGACTTTGATCCGGCGCAGTACATGGAATACAAAGAGGCCCGCCGCACTGACCCTTTCATCCAATACGCTATGGCTGCTACCTCCCAGGCTTTGCAGCAATCGGGACTGGAAATAAGTAATGAGATCGCCGATGAGGTGGGAGTGATTGTCGGAACCGGGATTGGGGGATTGACTACGGTGGATAATGGCTACCAGACCATCCGTGAAAAGGGTCCCCGCTGGGTCAACCCTTTCACCGCCAGCATGATGCTCCCCAATATGGCTGCGGGGATGATAGCCATCCAACACAAAGTGCGCGGACCCAACCACTGTGTTGTCTCCGCTTGTGCCACGGGGAACACGGCCATTGGCGAAGGATGGGAGATTATCCGCCGCGGTGACGCTCGGGCCATGATCGTGGGAGCCAGCGAGGCGGGTCTTCTCCCCTTCACCATTGCCGCCTTTGACCGCATCCAGGCCCTCTCTCGAAGGAACGATGAACCAAAGAAGGCCAGTCGCCCCTTCGATGCCCAGCGCGATGGTTTTGTGGCCGGGGAAGGAGCGGCAACCCTGATCCTGGAAGATCTAGAATTTGCCAAGGCTCGGGGAGCCAAAATTCTTGGAGAAGTAACCGGCTATGGGTCCTCAGCCGATGCCTATCATGTCACCGCCCCCGCCGAAGGGGGGAGCGGGGCGGCTTTGGCCATGGAACGGGCGCTGAAAAAGGCAGGAATTACTCCAGAAGAGGTCGATTACATCAATGCCCATGGTACCTCCACCCCGCTAAATGACAAAAGCGAGACGGAGGCGATCAAGAAAGTTTTTGGCGAGTATGCTTATAAAGTTCCGGTCTCCAGCACAAAATCCATGACTGGCCATCTCCTAGGAGCTTCGGGAGTGGTGGAAGCTATTGTCTGTCTCCTGACAATTCAAGATCAAATGATCCATCCCACGATTAATTATGAGTATCCCGATCCGGACTGCGACCTGGATTATGTCCCCAACACCGCCCGTCCGGCCAAGGTCAAGACCGCCCTCTCCAATGCCTTCGGTTTCGGGGGACACAATGCCTGCATCGTAGTGAGAGCATTTGAGGACTAAGGGGAAAGAAGACTGGAGAGAAAATCAGAGATTTACCCGAGGATGACCCGTCGCTCTGAACTTGAGAAATCTTTAGGAATAAAATTCCGTGACCAGGACTTGCTCCGCCAGGCCCTGGTTCATCGTTCTTATCTCAACGAGAATCCGGAGTTCGCCCCCGAGGACAATCAGCGGCTAGAGTACCTGGGGGATGCTCTCTTGGATTTTATCGTAGGGGAATATCTTTACCGCCGATTCCCCAACTTCCGGGAGGGCAAACTCACCAGCCTGCGGGCGGCGCTGGTCAAAACCGAATCCTTAGCCGAATTAGCCCGCCGGGTGGATCTGGGAAGTTACATTTACCTGGGGCGGGGAGAGGAGGAAAGCGGGGGCCGGGCCAAACCATCCCTTCTGGCTGCCGCTGTGGAGGCCCTCCTGGGAGCGGTGTATCTGGACCAAGGATTGGAGCAAGCCAAATCATTCCTACTAGGATTGCTAACTCCCCGATTGGAAGAAATAATAGCCAAAGGGGGCAAGGACTATAAGAGTCTGCTTCAGGAGAGGGCCCAGTCCGCCTGGGGCCAGATTCCGGTTTATCGCACCATATCCGAAACCGGCCCGGACCACGCCAAGGAATTCACCGTAGAAGTGCTGCTGGGCAAAAAAGTTTTGGGCCGTGGCTATGGCCTCTCCAAACAGTCGGCAGAACAGGATGCCGCCCATCAGGCTCTGCAAGCCTTGGAGCAGGGTTAATCCTTTCCTTGTACCGCGAACCAGTTCCAACTTTGACACTTATCCGTAACTGATTTACACTTCTATATCTTGTAGGCTCTTCGAAATAAGAGCCTAGATGTAGGG
>JACPPX010000012.1 GCA_016190785.1 Chloroflexota bacterium | reverse complement strand
GGCCAGGACTTCGCGGATCTCCTGATACTTGCCCTCGTTGTCCGGCTCATAAAGGTCCATGCGCATCACCGAATACATCCCTAGGGTGTCTTGCTCCTCGGAGCAATTGACCTCCAGGGGCAGGGCATCATCCCAGTGCTCACAGGTGAGGACCGACCCCGCAGGTATATTCTCCCTAATCCAATTCGAGGCCTGGACCCGGGTGTGGGGACGGGAGTAAATAGAGGCGAAGGCCAGCGAGTAGATAAATCCTGATGAGACGAGGAGCACGGATGTGGCATACCCTAGCGGTTTTCCCCAATGCGGGGTCCCCTTTTCCAGATAGCGGGCATCCAGCCGGGCGAGCACCCGACCATGAATCGCATAAAGCATCTGGGCTCCCATGACATAGAGAACCGGGAATAGGGGCAGGAGATAGCGCAAGAATTTCACATAGAAACTGCCGCTGATCAAAAAATAGGGAACCGCCCAGGCCAGGAGCAAAATCTCCGCCGGACGCGGCCGACGAAAATTGCGCCAAAGGATATAAGCCAGGCCAGCCCAGGCGACTATTCCCAGAGGGATACCCATCCCCCACACCGTGCTCTGCACCAGGTGATAGACATAGGGGGTGGTCCCCACATATTGCCGAGTATAGGGATAATCCAAAACTCCCCGCACCATATTGGCTTGTTCCACAATCTGCCCCCAGTATGCGGGCCAATCGATGAGGGCATAGGGTTGGGCGATGGCGAAGGCAAGAAATGTGCTAATGAGAACGGTCGCCATTGGAGCCAGAGGTGGCTCTCTTTTCTGTCGATAGCGCAATATGGGGGCAAGGACGGCGACCAAGACCAGCGGTGCCGCGGCGAATTTGGTGGCTAGTGCTAACCCAGTGGCTATCCCCAAAAGCAAGCCGAGACCGCGGCCTCCCTTTCGTAAGAAGAGAACGGCAAAATAGAGGGCCAAGGTGACAAAGAAGGTAAGAGGGATGTCTACTACAAAAAAGTGAGAGTATTGGATATTGAGCACGGTAAAAGCCACAAATCCGGCAGCCAGCAGTCCTGCCCCGCGGTGCAGCAACAGCTTGCCCAGACGATAAGTCACTACAATTGTGCCCAGGTCAAAAAACACGGAGAGGACTCTTCCCAGCATGGTTAGATGGTCGAAGTCGTTGATCTGGCTGAGAGCAATGGCTGTATCCGAGCCGGGGAGGGCAAAGGGGGCTAAGGAAGCGAGGAGGGCAGCCAATATCCTCACTAAATAGAGGGACAGGGACCCATAGGCGAAAAAGCCGGGGTTGAGCGGGCTATCGGCGCGGAAAAAGTTAGGCGACTCCCCCGCCAAGAGGGGATTGAAAAAGCGAGGCCATTCTTCCAGAGGCGGGAGGTTCAGCCTTTGGGTGGCAAAGACAATGGCTCGCTCATCGGGGTGAAGGTGATGGTCCTGGTCCCAGTTCAGCCCGTAGAAACGGAAGGCTGCGCCCAAGAGGATTAGTCCCCCCAGGGCCAGCCGCACCCGATAGCGGTACCACCAACCCTCCCGTCCCCGTTCCATATAAATGATTCTAACACCCCCCTCCCCACTAGCAACTAGTCTGCAATACATCGCCAGCGATCCAGAGATTGTGCTATAATGCTCGCCGAAATGGACAACCAGGAACTGGGCAAAATATTCCGCGAGATCGCCGACATCCTCTCCATCCAGGGGGAGGATCGCTTCCGGATTAATGCCTATATCCGCGCCGCGGAAGCCATCGAGCACCACCCGGTGGAACTCAAGGATCTGTGGAAAGAGGGCCGGCTGGGAGAGGTCCCCGGGGTGGGGGAGGCCATCGCTAAGAAAATTGACGAAATCTTCCGCACCGGAAAACTGAAATACCTCCAAGACCTGCGCCGCGAAGTCCCTCCCGGCGTCGTCTCCCTGCTCTCTGTCCCCGATATCGGCCCCAAAACCGCTAAACTCTTGTGGAAGGAACTGGGGATCACCTCTGTCGCAAAAGTTGAGAAGGCGGCAAAGGCGGGCCTCCTCCGCGACCTCCCCGGCCTGGGGGCCCGCTCCGAGGAGCGGATTTTGCAGGGGATTGAGATGATGAAGCGCCTCTCCGGCCGGCTGCTCCTCAGCGAAGCCTCCCCCGTGGCCGAGGAATTCATTGCCCATCTCCAGGCTAAATCCCCGGTGGAGAAGGTAGAAGCAGTGGGATCACTGCGGCGGAGGAAGCCGACTATCGGAGATGTGGACATCTTGGCTACTTCCAAGAAACCGAGCAAGGTGATGGAGGCTTTCACTAAATATCGTCGGGTGGCCCAAGTTTTATCCCAAGGCTCGACCAAATCATCGGTGGTATTGGATAACGGGTTGCAAGTGGATCTCCTCGTCCTCCCCAATGAAAAGTTCGGGGCCGCTCTGGTCTATTTCACCGGCTCCAAAGAGCACACCGTCGAACTGCGGGAACTGGCCCTAACTCAGGGTTTATCTTTGAGCGAACACGGCTTCGTCCGGCTCAAGGACAAAAAAGAAATCCTCTGCCCTACCGAAGAAGAGGTTTATCAGAAACTGGGGTTGCAGTGGATTCCCCCTGAAATGCGGGAAGCGGCGGGGGAGATTGAAGCGGCAAGAAAGGGCACACTTCCCAAACTGGTGAGCGAAAAAGACATCCGCGGCGACTTGCAGATGCACACCAAATACTC
>JACPPX010000142.1 GCA_016190785.1 Chloroflexota bacterium | reverse complement strand
GTGTATTGCAATTAACACATCAGCTAAAGGAACGAATGATTATTTGTTATGTTTGAGTGGCATGTCGCTGGGGAGTTTCCCAGCACTTGAATACCCAAACCTTGCCCTGGAGATACTGAACAAAAAGGCCCGGCGAAAAGCCAGGCCTAATCTCGTAATTCTGGCTTGCTTATTTCGGATGGCCATGTCGAGAGCGCCAAGCGATTAAAGCTAGTGGGCTAAATGCCGCCAACCCAATAAGCCCGAGGTTAGACAAACAATCAGTAAGGCCCGGAGGCACGGGAGTTGGTGTGGGGGCCGGAGTAGGCGTATGAGTAGGGGTTGGGGTGGGGGTGCTGGTTGCCGTTGAGGTGGGCGTAGGAGTATCTGTGGGTGTGGGAGTTGGTGTATCAGTAGGAGTTGGGGTAGGGGTGTTGGTGGGAGTAGGTGTTGGCGTATCCGTGGGCGTTAGGCTAGGGGTCTCCGTGGGCGTGGCCGTTGGCTCTTGTTGCTGCTGCCCCTCCGGCTTAGGGGTGTTAGTAGGCCCCGGGGGCTTAGGGGTATTAGTGGGCTTAGGGGTTGGTGTTGGATGATAAGGATTTGGTGGTTTAGGTTGATCGCTGTCAGCCAGAGCCACTTCACCAGGAGGGGCACCCTCTCCAGCCACGGCCAGAATTAGGGGGATAATGCTTAGGAAGATAGAAACCAAAAATAAAACTGCCAGGATGCGACCAATATACCCTATCATTTTCATCTCTGCTCTCGAATCGTTTTTAGCGATTCGTGGTTGACACCCTATCCTTTCCCCGCTATTCTAAAAGTCCTTTTTCGGAGGAGGCTGTTATCTACACCAGCCGGATATGGCTAGATGAGGTCCTCGGGTTTGCCACCCCGGAAGACGCTCCCTCTTCACCGCGGGGCAGAGCCATCATTCCTAGAGAATAGATACGCAATATGTCTGAACTTGGATTTTTACCCCGCACTTCCCAAGAAGACCGGGTTAAGGTCAGGCCATGATGACGAGCCAGGTTAGGGCAGCCTCTAGCCCAGGCCTGCTTCTGGTCAACGGCCGCATTTACACCATGGACCCAGCTCAGCCTCTAGCCGAGGCCATGGCTGTCCAAGGCTCGCGCATCTTAGATGTGCGGAAGAATTCCGACTTCGAAGACTTGATAAAAAACAGGGGTTGGGAGGTCGTAGATTTGGAGGGGAGGTCGGTACTGCCCGGATTTATTGATTCCCATGCCCATCTTCAGCGTTTCGCCTTGCGTCTGGTGGAAGTAAATCTCGAGGGCGAGGAATCAAAAGAGGAAATCATGCGGATTGTTGCGCAGCGAGTAAAGGGAGCCCAGCCGGGGGAGTGGATCACCGGAAGGGGATGGAATCAAAATCTGTGGGGTGGGATTTTTCCCAGAAAAGACGACTTAGATCAGGTGGCCCCTGACAATCCAGTGGTCTTGACTCGCCGCGACGGTCACCTCCTTTGGGCAAATTCCCTGGCCTTACGAGCAGCAGGAATTAATCGCAATACCTTGGATCCCTCAGGTGGTGAAATCAAAAGGGACGAATTTGGGGAGCCTACGGGCATCCTGAAGGAGAAAGCGACAGATATTCTTCACATGATCATTCCTCGTCCAACTTCTGGGGTTCGAGAGGGAGCCTTGCGGCAAGCAATTAAGGTAGCCCAGAGCCTGGGGATCACGGGTATCCATAATATGGTCCATGATGTGGAAGGAAAAGAGCCCTTTTCTGATTTCCAGAACCTCTTTCATCGTGGGGAATTGGGGCTCCGGGTCTACATGTGCATCCCGCATAAGAGTCTGGAAGAAGCAATTGCCGTGGGCACAAAAACTGGATTCGGCAACGAATATCTGCGCCTGGGCCACCTCAAAATTTTCGCCGATGGCACTTTGGGTTCTCAGACCGCGGATATGCTGGAACCTTTCCATGACCAGAGTGGAAATGTGGGTATAGAAGTATCCGCCGAAGAGGAGCTGGAGAGAGCCATTCTTTTGGCCAGTCAAAACGACATCGCCTGTGCCATCCACGCCATTGGCGATAGGGCGGTGCGTCGGGTTCTGGATGCTTTTGAGAGAGCAAAAAAAGTCGCCCCTCATCTTAGACATCGCATCGAGCATGCGCAACTTCTGCATCCCCAGGACCTCCCTCGGTTTTCCCAGTTAGGGGTAATTGCCTCCATGCAGCCCATACACGCCACCTCGGACATGCTCATTGCCGATAAATATTGGGGTAGCCGGGCGCGGTGGTCCTATGCTTGGAAGTCACTCTTGAAAGCAGGGGCTCGGGTAGCCTTCGGCTCTGATTCACCCTGGGACGAACTAGACCCGTTATTGGGTGTCTATGCCGCCGTGACCAGGCAGCGTCCCGACGGGACTCCCCCTGGCGGGTGGTATCCAGAGGAGCGGATAAGTGTAGAGGAAGCGGTCTACGCCTATACCATGGGGGCCGCCTATGCCTCGGGAGAAGATGGGATCAAGGGCTCGCTGGCACCGGGAAAGCTTGCAGACCTGGTTGTTCTTTCTCAGGATATCTTCCGGATTCCCGCTCAGGATATTTTAAATACTCGAGTAATTATGACCGTCTTTGACGGCCGGATTGTATATCGC
>JACPPX010000141.1 GCA_016190785.1 Chloroflexota bacterium | reverse complement strand
TTCTCCTCCTCATAATAGGGCTCTTTGTAATCCTTGCGCATGGGGTGCCCCTCAAAACCTTCCCACATTAGGATGCGCTTCAGGTTAGGATGGCTGGAGAAGTAAACGCCCATCAGGTCCCACACTTCCCGTTCCTGGAAATCAGCCCCGGCCCAGACTGAAACCAAGGAGGGGAGTTCAGGTTTCTCTTTACCCATCGCCCGCGCTTTGAGGGTGATGGGTGCCCCCTGGCGCTCAATGGAGGAAAGGTTGTAGACCACCTCGAAGTAATCGGGGTAGTCCACACTGGTGAGATTGTGCAAGTAATCGAACCCTTCTTTTTCTTTGAGGTATCGGGCTACTTCCACAAGCTGTTTCGGGTCGATCACCAGGGTCTTCTTCTCAGGAGTGGCGGCTCCTTCTCCCACCGCTTGGTTAATTCGTTGGCCCAAGTCAACCAGCTCCTGGGGAGGAGTGACTTCGGGCGGCGGCTTCTTGTGCTCTTCTTTGGCCTCCGCCTCTGCTTGGGCCTTTTCTTCGGCAGGCTTCTTGGCCGCAGCCGCTATGTCTTTCACCTGGCGGAGATCAAAGATATCCGGGCCGAGGACCGGCACCGGCACTTCCTCCGTTGGGCCCCGCTTGTACCAGGGCAGGTCGCGGATAGATTGTCCCTCAATCTTTTTTTGCAGGGCCATCAGTCCGTGGAGGAGAGCGGAGGGAGTGGGGGGACATCCGGGGACATAGACATCCACTGGGACATACTCATCTACTCCGGAGACTACATTGTACCCCTCTTTAAAGGGACCCCCTCCGGTGGCACAGGCCCCCATGGAGATCACATATTTGGGCTCGGCCATCTGATGGTAGAGGCGGACGATTTGGGGGATCATTTTTTTAGTGACCGTCCCGGAGACAATCATCACATCCGCCTGCCTCGGGGAGGGACGGAAGACCTCCGCTCCAAAGCGGGCCATGTCGTAGCGGGAGGAGGCGGTGCAGATCATCTCCATGGCACAGCAGGCCAGACCGAATTGCATGGGCCACAGCGAGGACTTGCGACCCCAGTTGTAGAGGGAGTCCACAAAATCGATCAACTTATCGAAGGTAGTGACCAGCACATTCCGCCGTACATACTCTTCGATGCGTTCTTCTTCGGTCATGGTCTTGGTCTCAGCCATATTTATCCTTAGTTACAGACGCATCTCGCTGGAGTGACCGGGGAAGATGCGAGATTTAGGGTCGATGTAATTCTTGGCCACATTTACTGCAATCGTCGCCTGGCCAAATCCGGTGGCGATAAGGTTGAGGTAAACTGAGTCTTTGGGCTGGGCAATGTCTCCGGCAGCGTACACTCCTGGCAGATTGGTTTCCATGCGAGGGTTAACCACAATCCTTCGGTTCTCCAGTTCCATCCCCCACTCCCGCAAAGGTCCGATATCCGCTTTATAACCGATGTTGATCAGCACGACGTCTACCGGTATAGTGGTTTCATTTCTATCGCGATTGTCAAAGATTACCGCCTCTTCCACAACTTCGTTGCCCCGCACTTCCTTCAGCTCATAGAAGACCTTGACATCCACTTCCGACTTCATAAGGGTAGCCAGGCTTCCCTCGTGGGCCCGGAAACCCTCCCGGCGATGGATGAGGGTCACTTTTTTAGCCAGGTCTTTGAGATTGAGGGCCCAATCCACCGCGGTGTCTCCACCACCGATAATCAGCAACCTTTTGCCACGAAACTCAGTTTTATCTTTTACAAGATAATAGACCCCTTTGCCCTCAAAGTGAGCTGCGCTGGGGACGGATAGCTTGTTAGGAGCGAAAGCCCCGATGCCAGCAGTGATGAGAACCGTGCGGGTGAAATGTTTCCCTTTATCAGTGCCAATGCGATAGACCACCCCAGATTCTATCTCGACTCGGTCTAAGGTCTCCGCCTGTTCCTCGAGGTGGACCGCCGGCTTGAAGTAGAGTCCCTGTTCCATCAAGTTTTTGGCCAGATCCCGGGCAATGATTTTTGGAAATCCGCCGACATCATAAATAAATTTTTCAGGATAAAGAACGGTAAGTTGCCCCCCCAGTTCGG
Organism: Chloroflexota bacterium; assembly: GCA_016190785.1. Classification (GTDB taxonomy): domain Bacteria; phylum Chloroflexota; class Anaerolineae; order UBA7937; family JACPPX01; genus JACPPX01. The sequence goes on along the minus strand of JACPPX010000141.1, from coordinate 2,465 downwards.
AAAGGCTCTCCAGTATTTTTGTTTTCATTTCCCGCAGCCCGGCGTAGAAGGCTGCAAATAATCCAACCGGTCCCCCTCCAACTATGCTAATATCGTAGAGGTCTTCTACTGTTTCCGGCATTTCCCTCCAGACATAGATTCCCTGATTTCCAACGAATAACCTTTCAGAGAGTTACGCTCCTTTTTCCTCGCGGGATTAGCTATCTAACTGTTTGGTTTTCCATTCGGCATAGCCGCGCATCATCAGCCGGGGCTCTTTCTGAGCCACGATCTCCAATTCGCGGCGGGCCTTTTCTTTTTCACCACGGCGGGCATAAATCAGACCTAGATAGTAGTGCGAATCAAGGTGATCCGAGTCGTGAGTCACCGCCTTTTCCAACTCCCTGGCTGCCGCATCGTACTGGCCCAATACATAGTAGGTACTGCCCAAGTTGAAACGGGCTTGGGCATCCTGAGGGTTCTCTTCCACCAATCTCTGGAAATGGGCTATTGCTTCTTCAGGATCAGCCGCCGCGGCGATTTTCTTCTCAACCTTCTCTCTTCGCAAAAGACGCATTTGACCTCCCGAGGATTGAATCAAGGATATTTTTCGCACAGAAAAATACTCGTTGTTTTCCAGAATGTCAAGAAATTATTGGCAGCTAAATGGCCGAACCATCTCGACCACGCCACCCTGCCTTTATCAACCTTCAGGCTCAACAAACCAACCCGGTTCAATACCATCTATTCCTCACCATCAAGCTGGATGAGGATGTCTTCCCCTTCAATCCTAACCGGGTAGGAGTCGATGGGGACTACTGCTGGCATAGAGAGGACGGCACCGCTGCGGACATCGAAGTGGGCTCCGTGGCGGGGGCAAATTATGGTGTGTCCCTCTAATTCACCTTCAGCAACCGGACCGCCATCATGGGTGCAGACATCCTCAATGGCATAGTATTCCCCGTCAATATTGAAGACGGCGACGATCAATTCTCCCAAATCGCGGATTTTGCGCTCCCCAGGAAGGATTTCGCCTACCCGGGCAAATTTCATCCAGCGGGCCATAACTATTCAACCTCCCACTCCTCCGTATCTTCTTCCGGCACCTGGCCGATCCCCCACACTCCAGCCTTAAGTACTTTGAAGGGCAACAGGGCACATTTGATGCGCGCCGGCCCCAGAGGAATCCCTACCTCGTCAAGTAGTTCTTGTTTGCTCAAGTTTTTCACTTCATCCAAAGTCTTACCTTTAATGATTTCCGTGAGCATAGAGGCCGAGGCTTGGCTGATGGCACATCCTTTGCCGGAAAATTTCACTTCCTGTACTACCCCATCCCGGAGCCCCAAGTCGATGCGCACTTCATCCCCGCAAAGCGGGTTTGAATCCTGGGAAGAGATAGCGGGGTGCTCTAGAGTGCCCTGGTTGCGAGGATTTTGGTAATGGTCCAGGATATTTTCCCGGTATAGGTCTTCCACCGCAGCATTTACTCCGACTTTTTGCCGGCGAAAAAGTTACGTGCCTTCTCCAGGGCCCCGGCCAGGCGATCTGCCTCCTCCTGGGTATTGTAAAGATAGAAAGAAGCGCGGGTTGTAGCCAGTACACCTAGCTTGGTGTGGAGGGGCATAGCACAGTGGTGGCCGGCTCGGACGGCAATCCCTTCATAATCAAGCACTGTAGCCAGGTCATGGGAGTGGACTCCCTCCAAATTGAAGGCGACCAGACCACCACGCTCTTCGGCTGGGGGACCGTAGATCTCCAGGCCCGGGATTTCCTCGAGCCGCTCTAGAGTGTAGGCCGCCAATTGCTCCTCGTGGGTCCGGATCTTTTCCATCCCTACTTTGCTTAGATAGTCCACGGCAACCCCTAGGCCTATGCCTTCGGCAATAGATGGGGTCCCGGCCTCGAATTTCCAGGGAAGTTCATTCCACCGTGCCTCCTCCCACCAGACTTCCTTGATCATCGAACCCCCGCTATTGAAGGGATCCATGCTCTCCAGAAGCGAGCGCCGGGCGTAGAGGACCCCTATCCCGGTGGGACCCAACATTTTGTGGCCAGAGATGGCCAAGAAATCACAGTCCAATTCGCAGGCATCCACCGGCAGGTGACAGACTCCCTGAGCTCCGTCAATTATGACCAGGGCTCCTCGGGCATGGGCCAAGTCGGCGATGTGACGCACCGGGTTGATGGTCCCCAGCACATTGGACATCAACGTGACCCCCACCAGCCTTGTCTTTTCGGTCAACAACTTATCAAGGGAATCGAGGACTAGCCGTCCCTGTTCATCGAAGGGAATGAATTTCAGCTTAGCCTCTTTTTCTTTGGCTAACTCCTGCCAGGGAACCAGGTTGGAATGATGCTCCATCTCGGTGAGGAGGATCTCATCCCCAGCTTTAATGTTTTTCCGCCCCCAAGCAAAGGCCACCAGATTAACCGCCTCGGTGGCATTGCGGACAAAGACGATCTCCCGCGGGCTGGCGGCATGGATG
>JACPPX010000140.1 GCA_016190785.1 Chloroflexota bacterium | reverse complement strand
GCCCCACACCCAGCGAGACCCCCACGGAAACCCCCACCGCCACTCCTACCGAGACTCCAACTCCTACCCCTACTCCCACTGAAACCCCTACGCCTACACCAACGGAAACTCCGAACCCCAACTAGCACTTGAATTCCATCCGCTAGCTAATTGGTGGGATGGTACAGATTCCCCCTTGACATCCACAGCAATACATTGTAAACTGTGTATAGCAGGTCCCGACATAGTCGGGACAGGGGGAAAATGGCTGCCGACCGCAAGGAAAAAAACATCATGGTCCGCGTCTCCCGGGAGACCCACTCCACCTTGAAGAAGAAGGCTGCCGCCGAGGGGACGACCATGAGCCAGATCGTGCGCTACGCCATCGAGCTCTACCTCAAAGGGCAACTCTACATTCCCAAGTAGCCCAGCGCATTCTCCGCTTCCGCACGCGTCCCTCCGGGGCTAGTCGGGGTGTGTTGCCTTCGCGGGGAGGAGTTTCTAGCCGCGCTTCCGTCCCGACTATTCGGGACTGCGGCGAAGGCCGGCCCTGGCTCCTCCCTCTTTTAGCGCATCAAGACCGAGATGCAACGCGAATATCCCGATCGCCCCATCGTCACCGTGGCCGTGGCCCTGCGCGATGGGGAGCGGATGCTGATTGTCCGCCGCAAAAACCAGCCCCGCCGCGGGATGTGGGTCCTTCCCGGCGGGGCTATTGAATTGGGGGAAACAGTCCACCAAGCGGCGGTGCGGGAACTCCGTGAAGAGTGTGGAGCGGAGATTAAGCCCCTCCGCTTCCTGGGGGTTGAGGATCGCATCTTCCCTGACAAAGAAAGCCGAGTGCAGTATCACTATGTCTTGATTGTGCTTCTGGCCAAATACAAAGGAGGCGGAATCACCGCCTCCTCGGACATCGATGCTGCGGAGTGGGTACGGGAAGAGGATCTCCCCCGCTACGACATCCCCGATGAGGTGCTAAGGATCCTGCACCGCGCTTTTCACGAGCCGCTCTAAGCTTGGGCTGAAGCGGACTCTTTCCTGAGTTTCTCAATGCGGCTCACTACTTCGGCCAGTTCCTCCTCCAGGTCCTTCTGATATTCCTCCAGGGATTCGATGGCCTCCTCGCGGCTGACATACCACCACGGCCGCATCCCCATCCGCCGGCTAAAGAACCGGTTATGCCTCATCCCCGGGCCGTAATACATACCTGCTCCGCACATTTTATTCACCTCCCTTCTTCAACTAGAGTTATTAGTTGCAAGTTTTGAGTTTTAAGTTGCCCGTTTCCTAGGCTGGTCAGATCTGGACACGACGGGCATTGTCCTAACTTATTTCTTCTTTCATGCGCTGGAATTCCTCGCGGGTGATTTTCCCCTTGGCGTAGCGGGTTTTGAGGATGTCCAGGGGTGAAGCGGATGCCGAGGAGGTAGACCAACGGCCGGGGAAAACGGCCTTCGCCACCCCGGCGATGAGAAAGATCATGGCCAAGAAGAATATAAAGGAAAACAATGGGCCGAAGCCGAACCACATCCCGGGGAAGCCGTGCATCATTTTTATGATCTCCTTTACTTTGGATTTTGCCGCTGATAGGCGGTAAAGAAATTTTGCAGTGCCTCTTTGGTTTTGAGCAATCCCTCGGCCCAGACTTTTAGAAACTCCTGGCCGCGGGGGGTAAGGGAATAGATCCTTTTGAGGGGTCCCGGTCCTTCTTCCGCCCACTTGGAGGAGACCAAGCCCTCAGCCTCCATCCGCCGCAGGGTACGGTAGAGGTAGCCGAAGTCCGGCTCGCCGGGGGTGAACTCCCGCTTGGCCAGTTCCTCACGCAGGCTGTATCCATGGCGCGGCTCCTCCGACAATAGCAAGAGGATGCAGGGCTCCACGAAGCGCTCGATGCGGGTGGGCCAAAGGGCACCCTCTTCTTTCTGGAAAATCACATCGGACATCGGCCTTCTTCGAAAGTGACGCCAATACATATGCCTCTTCATGTCATTTCCCTATATATGCTATTGACATATATTATATGGATTTAGCAGGGCTTTGTCAAGCCCCGGCGAGAGCAGACACAAGGAGGCGAGGTAGAGGAGGGACTACCGAGATTCTTCGCTTCGCCCAGAATGACTGATCCCCTCATCCTATCCCTCTCCCTCAAGGGGTCACATTCGCCAAGGCTACGGCAGACCAGGGGGAGGCGAAGGGACTTACCCTTCATGACCCGCGCCAGCGGGTCATCCCCGAAGCGGCTCAGCCGCCCAAGCGGTAGGTGTGCTGGCCGGTGGTGACGGCAATGCGGTTCTGCCTCGCCCCGGCCTCGACTTCCAGGTAAAATCCCTTAGTGGTCTCCACTTCGATCGCCACCGGCTCTTGAAGATTTGCGCGGCGGTGGGCGAGGAGGTTGACCTCGCGATCGCCAAAGCGGAGGTGCTCGATGCCATGTTCCTCCAGATGGGAGACCCGCCAGCGGAGCACATTCTGCGGGGCATCCAGGTGCAGCCCCAAGATGGTTTCGACGAGGAGGGCAATGGGCCCCAGCCCGCTCCATCCTACAAAATCGGGCTTGGCGATGTTCCCCGGCCTGGCCCGCTCCGGAGCGTAGTTCTCCCAGATGGTCCCCGTCTCAGCATAAACCTGGGCCATATTCGAGATGTGGTTCTCCGCCACTTTTTGGGCGAGATCATAATAGCCATAATTCTCCAAGCCCTTGATTACCATATAAGTGGTGGGGGCCCACACCCCTCCCTGCCAATAGTTCCCCTGGGGGTGATATTTGGAGTGATCCGCGGAGAGAGTGGGGACCAAATGCGGCCGCCAAAATTCCTGGGGGCGGGAGAGGTGCTCGACGAGGCGGGAGGCTTGGTCTTGAGTAGCGAGCTCGGCAAGGAGCGGCCAGAAACAGGCCACGGTCTTGACCCGCACTTTATGGCCCTTGCGGTCCAGATCGTAGTACAT
>JACPPX010000147.1 GCA_016190785.1 Chloroflexota bacterium | reverse complement strand
TGGTCAGGCGCTTTTCGCTTACCAAATAGTGGTGGGCGAATCTACCCTTGTCGCAGAGCCAGATCTCATTCACCGCCTCATTCTCGCGGGGAATAATCCTGCGAATTTTGCCCAACCGCGTGCCCAGAGTCAGATTGCATCCCACCGGACAGTGGGGACAGATGCTGGGGACATTGCTCAACTCCCATACCCGAGCCTGAAAGCGGAAATCTGAAGAGGTGAGGGCCCCCACCGGGCAGATGTCAATGGTGTTCCCCGAGAACTTGGAATTGAAAGCTGGTTCGGAGAAGGAGACTACCTCCATACCACGGCCGCGGTTCATAAAACCCAGCACCGATTGAAAAGCAATCTCATCCTGAAAGCGGATGCAGCGGGCGCAGAGGATGCACCTCTCCCGGTCAAGGGTGATCAAAGGCCCAATGGGAATTGGTTTTTCAAAGTGAAACTTCTCGTTGATCAAGAATAGGCTCTTCCCTGGGCCAAATTTCAAGGTTAATTCTTGCAAGGGACACTCTCCGCCCTTGTCGCAGACCGGGCAATCTAGAGGGTGGCTGGTGAGCAAAAACTCTATGATCGAACTCTGCCCCGAGGCAGCGAGAGTACTATCGGTGACCACTACCATCCCCTCCGAAACATGAGTGGTGCAGGCCGTCTGCAGTTTGGGGTTCATGGCGATGATCGGCTTCCCCTCCGCATCTACCTCCAACTGACCTTCTTTGTTGCGCTTGGGGGTCCCCACCTCCACCAAGCACACTCGACACATCCCCACCGGCTCCAACTTGGGATGGTAGCAGAACACTGGGATCTCGATACCCGCTTCCTTGGCAGCAGCGACGATGACCGTGCCCGCCGCAGCAGTAACCTCCTGGCCGTTGATGGTTAGGCGCACTTTGTGGTTCCTGCTCATCTCGGCAAATCCCGACTGGGAGGGATAGCAGTCCGCCCGGATTCGACGAGCGGTTGAGGGTGGGCGGGAAAAGAGAGTGCCAACTTTTCCCCAATATGGTTCTCGTATTCCTCACGGAAATATTTCAGCCCGGAGAGGACCACGGTAGTGGCAAAATCTCCCAAGAGGCAGAAGGGCCGGCTGAGTGCGATCTGGTTGGCTACCCGCTCCAAGAGAGCGATGTCCTCCCTCGTGCCCTGGCCGTGCTCGATTCGCTCCAATATGTTCACCAGCCAATAGGTCCCCTCGCGGCAGGGGGTACATTTGCCGCAGGACTCATGGCGGAAAAAGCGCGAGGTTTTGAGGGTCAGCCACACCATATCCGTGGTCTCGTCCATGACGATGATCGAGGCCGAGCCCAGCATAGATCCCGCCGCGACTACCGACTCATAGTCCAAGGCCACATCCAAATGCTCGGCGGTGAGGAGTGGAGCAGAAGCCCCCGCGGGGAGGATAGCCTTGATCTGACGATCCTCTCGAACGCCACCTCCGTGCTCGTAGATCAACTCCCGCAAAGAGGTACCAAGGGGGAGTTCATAGTTTCCGGGGCGATTTACATGACCGCTGAGACAGAAAATTTTTGGTCCCGGACTTTTCTCCGTTCCTATCGTGCGGTACCATTCTGCTCCTCGAATCAGAATAGGGGGGATGTTGGCCAGGGTCTCTACATTGTTGATCACTGTCGGTTTGCCGTAGAGCCCGGCCACCGCTGGGAAGGGAGGACGCTGCCGCGGCTGGCCCAGTTTCCCTTCCAAGGATTCGAGGAGGGCAGTTTCTTCCCCACAGATATAGGCTCCCGCACCCAGATGAGTATAAATCTCCAGGGAGAAGTCGGAGCCCATGACATTCTTCCCCAGGTACCCCGCCTTCCGCGCCTGTTGAATCGCCTCCTCCAGGATGCGGGCCGGATATTTAAATTCTCCCCGGCAATAGATATAGGCGGTGTTGGCCTGCACCGCATAACAAGCGATGGCGATGCCCTCAATCAGTTGATGGGGGTTCTTCTCTATGATCTCTCGATCCTTGAAGGTCCCCGGCTCGCTTTCATCGGCGTTGGCCACCACATAGCGGGGGAAGACATCTTTGGGGATAAACCCCCATTTCACTCCAGTGGGGAAAGCGGCCCCTCCCCTCCCCTGCAACCCGGAGTCCTTGACGATAGCCGTCACCTCCTCCGGTTTTTTCTTCAGGGCCGCGGCCAGTCCCTCATACCCACCGTTTTCCCGATAGACATCCAATTTGTGAATGTCCGGGAAATCTCGATTGCGCAGAATTATGTATTCAGCCATTGCTATCTCGAGACATAGCCATCAATGGTCAATATCGGCCAGCCTAAACATCTTCGCTTTTCGTTTTGCGCAGATACAGAATATCCCGTCGCAGGGTGTAACCGGCTTTAGCCAAAAGATTTAGAGATGCCTGGTTATCCTCTTCCACTAAAGCCGCGTATATCCCGATCCCCTTCTTTTCCAACTCCTCTTCCCCGGCCATAGTAAGCTCCTTGGCCAGCCCTCTGCGCCGGTAATTCGGGTCCACCGCAATGCGGTTGAGCCACCCCTTGCGCCCGTCATCGCTCACCGCTACCACCCCCACCAGTTCTCCCTCCTCCTCTGCTCCGAGGAAAAGCACCTTCCCCGATTCAATTTGCTGGGCAATCGCCTCCCGGCTGTCCCGCCCTTTGGGCCGGAAGTGCAATCCGGCCTTCTCCCAGAGAGCAAGCAGTTGGTCGTAGTCAGCGATGGTCAGGGGGCGGATGGTCACTTTTCCTCCTCGGGAGACCGACTTTTGAGCTCTTCGAGAATTTTATCCACCGACTCCGGGGTGAGACCTTCGAAATATTTCAAGTTGACTTGCATCACCGGCGCTCGATCACAGCCCGCCACGCACATCACTGTTTGCAGGGTGAACAGCCCATCGG
>JACPPX010000143.1 GCA_016190785.1 Chloroflexota bacterium | reverse complement strand
GAGTCGGCGGTGGAGACGGCAAGCCAGTTCATCCCCAGCGGGACCATCCTCTACCAAATGCAAGGTAACGGTGAGGAACAAGAGTTCCCTGCCCTCTCCGGCGGCCTGGCAACGCAGTCGCCGCTCGTCGTCCTAGTCAATGCCGGAACGGCCAGCGCCGCGGAGATCGTGGCTGGCGCTTTGCAGGACCATAATCGGGCGCAGTTGATTGGCGAGGCCACCTTTGGCAAAGGGACGGTACAAAACATCCACGAATTAAGCGATGGCTCCAGCATCCATGTCACATTTGCCTACTGGCTGACCCCGGATCGGCACCAAATTGAGGGGCAAGGATTAACTCCGGATGTTGAAGTTACCCGTACCTCGCCCGATGAACCCGACCCTCAACTTATCCAAGCCCTTCTTTTACTGCGTCAGGAAATAATTGCCCTACCCTATTCTCAACTTCCAGAAGCTGCTTGAGCAATGACCAAACTATCCAGACTAACCGCCTTTGCTGCCGCCGTGGCCCTTATCTCGGCGCTCTCCTTCTTCACCGGCTCGGGGATCGCTTTTCTCCTCCATCCCGGCTCACCCCTGGTCACCGATGATGAGCGGCCGCCGACTAGCCTGCAAGAAACCTTTGGGGTTTTCTGGGAAGCTTGGAAGATTGTCGAGGAAGAGTACTATCGGCAACCGGTTGATCCTCTGGACCTTACCTATGGAGCCCTCTCCGGCTCCTTGGAAACCCTCGACGATCCCAACACTTTCTTTGTGCCTCCCAGCCATCGCTTTATCCTCGATGATCTGGAGGGGAGTTTCGAAGGAATTGGTGCGGTGGTTGACCTCAATGACGAGGGATATCTAGTAATCGTCGAGCCCCTGGAGGGGCGACCGGCGGATTTGGCCGGGCTACATGCCGGAGATGTGGTCCTGGCCGTAGATGGGACCTCGGTCCAAGGGATGGACCTGTGGGAGATAATCGCCCTAATTCGCGGCCCGGAGGGGACTCCGGTGCAGCTCACCATCCACCGCGAAAGGGTGGCCGAACCCTTTGAAGTGGAAATCACCCGCCAGCGCATCGAAATCGAGACGGTAGAATATCGAATGTTAGATGAGGGAATTGCCTACTTGCAACTTACCGAGTTCAACGCCATTGCCGCGGATAAAGTACGGGCCGCGCTCATTGACCTGATGGCCCAAAACCCTCAGGGGCTGATCCTCGACCTCCGCGATAACCCCGGCGGCTTTGTCTCCTCGGTAGAGGCCATCGGGGAGGAATTTCTGCCTGCGGGTCTCCTCTTCTATGAGACCAGCAAAGATGGGGAGCGACAAGATCACATCGTGTCCGGAACCGGCCTGGCCACAGAGATCCCCCTGGTGGTCTTGATCAATGCCGGAAGTGCCTCCGCTTCTGAGATTTTAGCCGGAGCGGTGCAGGACCAGAGCCGCGGCATCCTGATTGGGCAGCCGAGCTTTGGCAAAGGCTCGGTGCAGATAGAACACACTTTAAGCGATGGCTCCGGGCTGCGGGTGACCACCGCTCACTGGTTCACCCCCGACGGGCGGGGGATCGATGACCAGGGTCTGACCCCTGATGTTATTGTGGAGTTTACTCCTGCGGACGAAGAGGCCGGGCTGGATCCCCAATTAGACGCAGCAGTGGAGTACCTCCTGCAAGAGACATCTTCGACTGCCTTGCTCCCCCTGTTTGTCGAGGCTTAGGGTGGCGAAAGAGAAGGGCGAGGTCAAGACCGTTGCCCTGAATCGCAAAGCCCGCCACGACTACTTCATCGCCGAGACCTTGGAAGCGGGGATGTCCCTCACCGGGGCAGAGATCAAATCCATCAGGGCCGGTCGAGTTAACCTGCGCGATTCGTATGTGATAATCAAGGGAAGGGAGGCCTGGCTGGTAGGGACCCATATCTCCCCCTACCCTCAAGCCCGGAATAAGCCGGACCCCAAACGCACCCGCCGCCTGCTCCTCAACCGCAAAGAAATCAACCGCCTTGCCGGGCAGGTCAAGCAGAAGGGATTCACCATCATCCCTTTGCGGCTCTATTTAAAAGACAGCTGGGCGAAGTTAGAGATCGGCTTGGCGCGGGGCAAGCGGGAATACGATAAACGGGCGGCAATTGCCGAGCGGGAAGCGAAATTAGAAATCGAGAAGGGTCTGGCCGAGAAGCGAAAGCGCAGGTCGAGGTAGGGCAAATTTATTTTGGTCAGCCGCGGGACATCATGACTAACGGAATGCGGATAAATCGCCGCAAGAGTCGCTTCATGAGCCCAGGCTTTTCGCTGGCTTCCAGAGCCAGGTCATAGAAATGCAGGGCCTCCAGCCACCTCCCCTGCCCTAGCCGAATGCGGCTAATGAGTTGCCAGGTGCGGGCTTCTTTTTCGCGCTCTTTTGCTTCTCGTAAGAGTTCTGCTGCTTGGCGGAGGGCCTCCACCGCCTCTTCGTTTTTTCCTTGGCGGCGGTAGAGCTCACCTATGTTGCCTAGAGCCTGTCCTCTATTCCCAACATCGCCCAGCGTCTCGAAGACCGAAGCCGCCTGGCGAAAGAAATCAGTCGCTGCCTCCCAATCCTGCAATTGGATGTGGACCACCCCCAGGTTGTTGAGCATTTCCGCTTCTCTGCGCCGATCCCCGGCAGCAGCAAAAAGGCGTTGCGCCTCCGCGAATTCAGCGGCCGCCTGGGCATACTCCCCTTGGCGATAGAGAGTCAGGCCCTCTTCTTTGGCTTGGTTTGCTTTTTGTACGAGGGATTGGGCCATAACTAGAGGGGGACCCGCAGAGTTACTTTGGTGCCCTTGCCAGGGGAGGAATCCACGGTGAGTGCGGCTTTGATCATCTCTGCCCGCTCTCGCATATTTAACAGTCCAAAGTGCATCCGCCGCTCGGACGCTTTCTCGGCTTGGGCAACTTTGAAACCCCGGCCATCATCCTCCACCACGCAAACCAGATAACCTTTC
>JACPPX010000137.1 GCA_016190785.1 Chloroflexota bacterium | reverse complement strand
TCTCTTGGATGCTCCGACCATCGGCCGGGCTTACATCCCAAGAGTGTTCGAGTCTTACTCGCAAATTCTCCTCGGGTGCAATCTAGCACAGCACTCACTTGGTGGCAAGAAACTTGACCTTGACGTCGATTTCCTTTTCGCCTATCATTAAATATTAGTATTTTTGCAGAAGGAGGGGCCCTTGGGAAATAAAAAAGTGCGCGTGGCCATTGTGGGGGTGGGGAACTGCGCCTCCAGCTTTGTCCAAGGGGTGCATTATTACCAGGACGCCGCGGAGGATACCTTTGTCCCCGGGCTGATGCATGTTGTCCTGGGGGGATACCATGTGGGGGACATTGAATTCTCCGCCGCCTTCGATATTGATGTCAACAAAGTGGGAAAGGACCTCTCCGAGGCTATCTTCACTCCACCCAATAACACGGTTCAGTTTGCCAAGCCCCCGCAGCTGGGTGTGAAAGTTCACCGCGGGATGACCCACGATGGACTGGGCCTCTACCTCAAACAGGTCGTCCACAAGGCCCCCGGCGCCACCGATAATGTAGTGCACATCCTCAAAGACACCGGCACCGATGTGGTGGTCAACTACCTCCCCGTGGGCAGCGAAGAGGCAACAAAGTGGTATGTGGAGCAGGTCCTGGATGCAGGTTGTGGGTTTGTGAACTGTATCCCAGTCTTTATCGCCAGCGAGGAGTACTGGCAGGGCCGCTTCCGCGAAAGAAACTTGCCGGTAATCGGGGATGATATTAAATCTCAAGTAGGGGCCACCATCGTCCACCGCGTGCTGACCAAACTCTTCCGTAACCGCGGGGTGAGGCTGGAGCGCACCTATCAACTCAACTTTGGAGGCAATACCGATTTCTTCAATATGTTGGAGCGGGAGCGGCTGATCTCCAAGAAGATATCCAAGACCGGGTCGGTGAAGAGTCAACTGGATTACGACATGGGGGAGGAGAACATCCACATTGGCCCTAGCGATTATGTCCCCTGGCTCACCGACCGCAAATGGGCCTACATCCGCTTGGAAGGGCGCTCTTTTGGAGATGTGCCCCTCAATGTGGAGTTGAAGCTCGAGGTGTGGGATTCCCCCAACTCTGCGGGGGTGGTGATCGATGCCGTCCGCGCCTGCAAATTGGGTCTGGACCGGGGGGTAGGCGGAGCATTGACCGCTCCCTCTGCTTACTTCATGAAATCTCCCCCGCAACAGTTCAGCGACGAAGAAGCGCGGAAGAAACTCGAGGATTTCATTAGCGGCGACGGCTCCCCCCAGCCGGGGGATCTTCCTCAATAAGTTGGGCTTTCCACGCAGAAAGCTTCCTCGCCAGCTGACTTCTTCGGCCAACATCGTTTGCCATGTTTAGAGGCTTCTACGAACTCGGCTACTGGCCGCTGGCCGGTATAACTTTCCTCTCCCAAAAGGCTCCGCCCCGGCTCTCCTACACCGTGGCTCGGCTGCTGGGCGATTTAACCTTCCACACCTGGTACCAAGGCCGCCAGAACACGATAGATAATATGCGCCATGTCCTGGGATCGGATGCTGCCGAGGGCGAAGTGCGGGAGGTGGCCCGTCGCTCCTTCGGTAGCTATTTTTCATTCCTGGTTGATTTCTTCCGCTTCCCCAGCCTGAGCGACGAAGAAATCCACCGCCTTTCCGGAGAGGTCACCGGTTGGGAACACCTCCATGCTGCTTTGAGCGCCGGGAGGGGGGCGATTTTGGTCGGCCCTCACTTTGGCAATTGGGAATTCGGGGCGATGATGCTGGCCCTCCGCTCTTATCCCCTTAACTACTTTGCCCGCACCTTTCGTTCCCAGCGGGTAACTGAACTTGTCCTCCGACCCCGGGTGCAGCGTGGGATCAAAATCATCCCCACCAATGGAGACATCCGCCCTCTCTACCGCGCCCTGAAGCGCAATGAACTGGTGGGGATCGCCATCGACCGGCCCTATCCGGAAGGGGGGGTGAAGGTAAATTTCTTTGGGGCCCCGGCCTACTTACCGGCAGGTCCCGCTGCCCTCTCCCTGCGTACTGGAGCAAAGCTCCTCATCGGATATTGCATGCGCCTCCCCGATGAGACCTACGGCGGCCGCTTCTATCCGGCCATCGACTACGCACCAACCGGCGACCGGGAGCAGGACATCCAGCAGGTCACCCAGAAAATCGCCGACGCTCTAGAAAATATAATCCGCATTTCCCCCGAGCAGTGGTATATGTTCCAGAGGCTGTGGGCCTGACCTGCGCCTGCCCGGTCTTTTCTGAACAGACTCATAGTGAGGCAAGGGTATGAGCCAGGGCCGAGCCAGTTATTACCTCGTTAGATTTGCGGGAGCGGTCCTTCCCTTCATCCCCCGCCGACTTGGTTATCTCCTCGCCGATGTGGTTGGGTATCTACTCTACTATTTCAATCCTCGCTCGCGAGCAAACCTAATCTCCAACCTGCGGCAGGCGATAGGGCCGAAGATGGCGGAGGAGAGGCTACCCCACTTAGCCCGGCAAGTTTTTCAAAACGCGGTAAAGAATTATTACGAACTTTTCCATCACCGCTGGACCCCGGTAGAGAAACTCCTTTCATACGTCCAGGTGGAGGGAGTGGAGAATGTCCAAAGAGCGCTAGCAGGGGGGAAAGGGATGGTTTTGGTTTCCTTGCACTTAGGGAGCCCGGAAGCATTTTTGCAGATCGCCCCCCTCTTTGGTTATCCCATCACTGCCGCCGTGGAGCCCCTCCAACCGCCGACCCTGATGGCCTATATGCTTCGTCTGCGGCAGCGGCACGGGATAAAACTCATCCCCGCCGATGGTCCCCTATTCAGCCTCTTCCGTGCCCTGAAAAATAACCAAATCGTGGCCCTGGCCATCGACCGGGATGTAACCGGGAGTGGGACAGCAGTCCAGTTTTTTGGGGCCCCGGTGCGGCTGGCCGATGGGCCGGTGCAGCTCGCCCTGCGCACCGGAGCAGCCTTATGTCTGGGCCACGGAGTCCGCAGGCCCGATAACACCTTCCAGGGAATTGTCGAGCCACCGCTGCAACTGGAGGTAACTGGCGATCGGCGACGGGATATTGAGGTAAATATGCAGAAAGTGGCCAGTTTGATGGAGAAAATTATCCGTCGCCATCCCGAGCAGTGGTTGATGTTCCAACCCCTGTGGGGAAAAGAATAGGGCGACTTTTCCTCCAACTTGGAGTTATAATCCTCGCCAATAAGGTTTAGCCGTGGGAAAAGCGGATCTCCACATCCACTCCGAATACAGCGATGGCATGGCCAGCGTGTCCCAAATCCTGGAATATGTCCAGGATAAGACGGACCTGGACCTCATCGCCATCGCCGACCATGATACGCTGGAAGGCTCTCTAGACGCCAGGGCCCTGGTGGCAGAGGGAAAATATCGCTTTGAGGTAATGGTGGGGATGGAGGTCACCACCCGCGAGGGCCACCTCCTGGCCTATGACATTCAGGAACCGATCCCTATGCTCCAGCCCTTGGACAAAGTGTTGGCTATGGTCCAAGAACAGGGAGGATTCTGTATAGCCCCCCACCCCATGAGTTGGCTGATCTTCAGCCTAAGTGAAAGCAACATCCGCCGTCTGTCTGCACCACAGCCTGGCGAAATGGGTCTCCTGGGGATCGAGGTGCTGAGTGCCACCCCGGCCGGGTGGGTGGCCCATGAGCGAGCCAAGTGGGCCAACCAGGAGGAGTTTCACCTTGCCGAGCTGGGGGGAAGCGATGCCCACTTCTTGGAGTTCATCGGCAAAGGATACACCGAGTTCCCCGGCCACACCCCTGAGGATTTTCGCCGGGCACTGCGGGAGAAAAAGACGCTGGCCGCCGGCTCCTTCCCCACTCTACAAGAACAGGGAGGGATCATCCCCCGCGCGATCCCCCAGTTCTGGCGGAGCCTCATCCTTCTGCCCGGCCGGCATTTGCGCCGGGCCTGGAATGCTCTCCGCCAAGATAGAGAGCGATGAAAATCGCCCTGGTCTCCCCCTACGATTACTTCTATCCCGGCGGGGTGGTCAAACATATCTCCCACTTGGACCAAGAGTTCCGCGCCGCAGGGCATGAGGTGCGGATCATCACCCCCGCCTCGGCCCAGACCGAGGACTTACCCCCGCATCTGATTGTGGCCTCCTCCAACATTTTGCCGGTGCCCTACGCCGGCTCGGTGGCCCGCATCACCCTCTCCCCGCGGGTCTATTTCCGGGTGAAGAAAATCCTCAAAGAAGAAGCCTTCGATATTGTCCATTCCCACGAACCCCTCTCCCCCGCCCTGCCCCTGGCCGTGCTCCGCCACTCCCGGGCGCTGAATGTGGGGACTTTTCACGCCTATCGGGAGAAGCACGCCGCCTATTACTATGCTAAACCCCTGTTCAAGCGTTTCTTCGCGCGGCTGCACGGTCGGATCGTGGTCTCCGAACCAGTGCGGGAGTATCTGTCCAAATATTTCCCCGCTAAATATGTGGTCATCCCCAACGGGATCGAACTCGAACCCTTCACCGATCCCCAAGTCCAGCCAATTGCCAAATTTGTCGATGACAAATTGAACATTCTCTTTGTCGGCCGCCTGGAAAAACGAAAGGGCTTCCGTCATCTCTTGGCTGCTTATGCCCGCTTGAGGGATCAGCTACCCGCTGTTCGCCTTTTAGTCGTGGGGGCCTTCACCAGGGAGGACAAGGCACCCTACCTGCGCTATGTGCGGGCAGAGCGGATCCGGGATGTCAACTTCATCGGCCCCGTCTCCGACGAGGACCTCCCCCGCTACTATAAGACCGCCCATGTTTTCTGCGCCCCCTCCACCGGTTTTGAGAGTTTTGGGATGGTGCTCTTGGAGGCCATGGCCGCGGGAGTGCCGGTGGTGGCCTCGGACATCCCCGGCTACCACACCGTGCTCAGCCCGAATCAAGAGGGGGTACTCGTCCCGCCGCGGAAAGATGAGCCCCTGGCCCAGGCCATTTTGCAACTGCTGCAAAACCCCCAGGAGCGAGAGCGAATGGGAGAAGCGGGCAAGAAAAAAGCACAAGAGTACACCTGGGATAAAATCGCCAAGCAAGTTTTGGATTACTACCAAGAACTCCTGGCCCAACGAAAGAACGGAAAGAGATAAGGATGAATGTTTAGCAACTTGGCTCGGGAAAAATTTCAAGTCGTGGTATTGGTCATAGCCCGACCTCTAGCCAATGCCGGGGTCTCCCCCAACCTTCTCACCTTTGCCGGGTTCCTGGCCACGGTGGGGGTAGCGGCAATTATTGGCATTGGCCAGTTTTTACTGGCCGGGTTGCTTTTAATCCCCGCCTCCTTTTTCGATGCCCTGGACGGCAATGTAGCCCGACTGGAGAACCGAGCCTCCCCCTTCGGGGCCTTTCTGGACTCCAACCTGGATCGCTATGCCGAGATCGCCCTCTTTGGGGGGCTGCTTTACTTCTACGCCACCCGAGGCGATTTTCTGGGGATCGCCCTGACCTACCTGGCCCTGGCTGGCTCGCTGATGGTGAGTTATGCCCGCGCCCGGGCGGAGGGGGCTGGCTTCCAAGCCAAGGATGTGGGGATCTTCACCCGATTGGAGCGATTCATTGTGCTGGTGGGAGGGCTCCTGCTCGGGCAATGGAGTGCAACCCTCTTGACCGCGGCCCTGGTGATCCTCGCCCTGGGCAGCCACCTGACGGCCGTCCAGCGGATGTGGCATGTTCAGAGGATGAGCAAAAATCCCCGTGCAAATTGAAATTTTGGGCAGCGGCGGGGCGATTACTACCCCCAAGCCGGGGTGCTTCTGCCGGGTGTGTGTCCCGGCGCGGGAGAAGGGGGTCCCTTACAGCCGTACCGGCCCCAGCCTCTTTGTCCACGGGCCGGATGTCTTGATTGACACCCCGGAGGAGATCAAGCAGCAACTCAACCGCTCGCGGGTGAAGCAGATCCGGGCCGCTTTTTATTCCCACTGGCACCCCGACCACACTATGG
>JACPPX010000139.1 GCA_016190785.1 Chloroflexota bacterium | reverse complement strand
GAAGGCCAGAAAGCGGTGTGGTGGGTGGGGAGGGTGATTACTATTTACTAACCTAAGGTTAACCTGCGTGCGGAGAGGGTCTAGCCTGGCCAATCTAGGAGATTTCGCAACCCCTTCCACTCCCGCCAGGGATTGCCCTACTACGGGTGAATGCCTGCCGGCCCCATCCCGCTAGTTCAGGCCCTCCTAGAGTTCCTTGCGGAACGATGGCCGAGAATCGGCCGGGCAGTTGGGGGAGTGAGGATTGGGGGTTGGGCCCCGCTACTTATGCCCTTGCCCAGGCTACCCGTGGCCTGCGCCGCACGGTAACCCTCCATCCCTCCCAACTTTTCCGGACAAGTCAAGAGGGGCAGAGGAGTGGGCTGGCGATGGGGCTTGAGCGTTCGCGGGACTTATCAAGTTAAAGAGATGACCCACTGCCCAAACCAGTTCCCGGCATCTTGGCCAGGCTAGGTTGTAAAAGAACGATAAAACTCCCACTTACCCCTTCGGGCATAGACCCGCAAAGGTAAGGCGGCTCTCTCCCCAGCAATCAGATAAGCGGCCAGGAGGGATGGCCGCGGTTCGGTAGAGTCGATAGTTAATTTCCCGTGGCCATTAGGCTTGACCCATAGCGGGCCAAAGCCTTCTGTCTCTAGTGTTGCCCACGCCTGGCGGCCCAAGAGTTCCTCGGCCCTAAGGACAATATCCTCGCCCCCTCCCCTCTCCCACCATTTACGCCCTTGCGGGGGGATGATGTAACCGATGTTCTCTATCCTCGTTTCAAAGCGATGCATAGACAAAATCCTTTCTGGACAGTCGGGAGAATACTCTGCTTGGAAAAACGAGGGGGGAGACCGAAGTGTTGTGGGTCGTGCGGGGTGGTTATTTAGTACCAAACCCATTCTGCGAGGCCTGAAAGATCAGAAGGCTGCTTCATTGTAGATGCCCAGGGCATTCCAGAAGAGCCAGCCGGTGGCCCCCGCATCCAGGGCGGCTTGTTTTTGGGCCAGATACTCGCTCAGGCCATAGGGGACCCCGTAACGGTAATCGCTGAAGTGCTGCAACCAGGGACGGATGGCCACCGCGCTGCGCTCCCTTATCCGGGCTAGGGTTTGGTAAACAATCTCGTAGGGGTACTGGGTAGGGATGTCATACCCTCCTACTCCCGGGGTAAAGGTGGAGGGGTAAACCATGGGGGAGAGATAATCAACATAAGGAGCCACGTTCTCGATCATCTGCCCAATCCCCTGGTCGTTCTCCACCCAGGCGGTAATGGCGAAGACATCGGCAGAGAGGGCCACTCCTAAGGGTTTGAGTTCTTCTTGCGCCCGGGCCATAAAGCCACGGATGGCTTCTAGCCGGGATTCCGGGGTGGAGGGCTGGGCATAAACCGCATCCCGGACCGGCCCATCGGAGGGGAAGCGGATGTAATCGAACTGGATCTCATCGAAGCCCAGGGCGGCCACTTCCTTCGCCAAGTCAATGTTGTACTGCCATACCTCCTCACGGAAAGGATCCACCCAAAGAGCCCCACCGCCATCGGCGAGAAGGCTTCCGTCACCGCGATGCACGGCCAGATCCGGATGGTGAACGGCCAGAGCCGGATCCTTGAAAACCACCATGCGGGCGATGGTGTAGATGTTATGCTCCTGGGCCCACTCTAAGACCTCGGTCACCGGAAGCGAAGGTAGGAGATAGGCCCCGGATTCCTGGGCGAGAGGGACGTTGCTAGGGTAGACCAAGCGGCCGGAGTCTCCTTTGATATCGACAACCAGGGCGTCAAGTTCTGTACGCTCTACTAGAGAAAGCAGTTCCCACATCTTTTGGGGATTGAACCAGAAACCAAGGTTGATATAGATCCCGTGTGCTACCGTCGGTTGCGCAGGGGTGAGGGGGAGGGAGACTCGTTGCAGGGCAACATCCAGAGTACGGGCTGGGGGCAGAGGCATCTCCACCGTCTTGTATCCCGGAGCCCGGAAGACCAAACTGGCCTCCGCGGGGAGGTCCTGCAATGTATAGCTTCCATCGGCGGCGCTGGTGGCGATTACCTGATCTCCGAGGAGGATTTCCACTGCGAATAGTGGCTGGCCGCTGCCTTGATCGTGGATTATGCCGGACAAGGTGGTGGGACGGAGGTAAATCTCCACCGTTTCCTGGCCAGCATAAGTCATCTCTAGAGGAGCATAACCTTCACTCTGGGCTAGGATCGAGGCGCCGCTCTCTAAGTCCAGAAGCCGGATACGAGCCAACCCATTTTCATCACTAATTACTTCTCCTCCCTCCCAAGTAATTACGGCTCCGGAGATGGATTGCCCATCATATAGGTCTTTGAGAATCAGGATTACCTCTTGCGGCTGCAGGGGGATACGGAGCTCCTCCTGGCCATCATAAGTCATCTCCTGGGTGAGATAACCCGCGGCCAGGATGATGAGAGTCTGGCCCTCGGCTAACCTCCTAAGTATCAACCCCCCGTTGCTCTCGCTCTCCGCCAGCACCTCGCCGGCCGAAACCTGGGCCTCGGTTACCTGCTTCCCGGTTTGGGCATCAAAAAGGGTAAGGGCGAGCTGGGTGGGGCGGAGGAGAACCTCCACCGAGACTTGCTTGACCAAAAGCCCGGAGATTTCTACCTCGCCCTGGGTGGGGAGATACCCCGGTTTACTGACCGTGATCGGGAAGAGCCCCGCCGGCCCGGAGAAAAGGAATCCTCCTTGGGTGTCGGTCTCTATGCTGCTTTCCCCCAGCACCACCATCGCTCCGGGCAGTGGCTCCCCCGACAACTCATCAGCCACCAGGCCGCGGAGCTCTTTTTCTCCAAAATAGAGGTACCCGCCCCAGATAAAGGCCCACAGCACTAGGGAGATAGCAAATGTAGTCCCTATCTTCATTCCTCACCGCTAACCACAGAACCATTTACCATAACTTTTCTTAAAATATTTCCGCCTTGCAATTTTTTAAGGTAAAAGTTATTGCCAAACAAAATTTTTTCCTGTAAAATGGTTTTGGATTTATCGCCCGCTGCGGAGGACTGGGTTATTTTTCTATAGATTAAACCCCAAGTTGTCTTTTTTGGACACGCATCTATTGGGCGGCGAGGCTCCACACCCCGCGGAGCCATAAAATCCAAATTTTTGCAAAACTGAATATGGTATCGGCTGTGAGTTAGGGGAGGTTGCTTCCCTCCCTAATCTCTATTCTGTCTCTACCAACCTGAGGCATGGGGCCAAGGCGCATCTGGCAAGCCGCACAAGGAGAATTGCAACTACAATTGACCCGGGCAACCTATGAGACCTGGGTCAAGGATAGTCATGGCCTCTCCTACGAGGATGGCACTCTTATCGTCGCCGTAGAGAACCTCTATGCTAAGGAGTGGCTGGAAACCCGGCTCCTGGGAACAATAAAACGCACCCTGGCCGGAATCCTGGGTCGGACGGTGGAGGTCAAGTTTACAGTCCGCCACAAAGATGCTCCAGAATCGCCTGTCCTCGAATCCCATCCCACTCCCAGCCACCCCTCTCTCAATCCTCGCTATACTTTTAATAACTTTATCGTTGGCAATTCCAACCGCCTGGCCCATGCCGCTTCCCTGGCAGTAGCCCAGCGGCCGGCCCAGGCCTATAACCCCCTCTTCATCCACGGCGGGGTTGGCCTGGGGAAGACTCACCTCCTGCATGCCGTAGGCCACCTCCCGGCGACAAAGGGGCTGCGAGTTCTGTATGTTTCTTCCGAGGCTTTTACTAACGACCTGATCAACTCCATCCGCAAGGGGACTTCCGAGGATTTCCGGGCCAAGTACCGCAGCCTGGATGTATTGCTCATCGATGATATCCAGTTCCTCGCCGGGAAAGAAAGCACCCAAGAAGCCTTTTTCCACACTTTCAATGTCCTCCACTCCCAGAACAAGCAAATTGTGGTTTCCAGCGACCGCCCCCCTAAGGCCATGGCCACCATGGAGGAACGGCTCCGCTCCCGCTTCGAGTGGGGG
>JACPPX010000138.1 GCA_016190785.1 Chloroflexota bacterium | reverse complement strand
GCCAACTCCTGGGAGCACTCCTACCAAGGCAAAAGGGGTAAACTGCGTCTGGAGATGGAACGGCGCGGCGGGGAAGTGGAGGTGCGCATCACTGACTGGGGGGTTCCTTTCCGCCCCGAGGAGGTGCCCATCCCCCACATTGCCAAAGACCTAGATCAAGTAAACCTGGACGGCCTAGGGATGTTGGTGATGCGCAAGGCGATGGATGAACTGAGTTTTTCCACTCACCCTCAGAAGGGGAATACCGTCACCATGCGCAAGCGGCTGGGGGCGAAGAAGAGGGCTACTTCCCGGCCCTCTTAATAAGAATTGCGGTCAGATCGTCGCTTGTCTCGCGGCCCTGGGCAAAGGCCGCGATTCCTTTTTGCAAGGCAGTCAAGAAAGCCGAGGGTCGCTCTCCGGCAAATTTCTTGAGCAAGTTTCGGATCCGCCGCTCCCCGAAGAGCCGATCTTGGGCATCCCGCGCCTCGCTCAAGCCATCGGTGTAGAAAAGGAGCAGGTCCCCCGCTTCGAGTTGCACGGATCTTTCTTCTAACTTTGGTCCGGCGATTACCCCTAAGGCTATCCCCTCGGCCTTCAATCCCTCGGTTTCCCCTGTTCCCCGCCGGTACCAGAGAGGCGGGGGGTGGCCGGCATTGACATAGGTCAGGATCCCCCACTTGGGGTCGAGGAGACCATAGAACAGGGTGACGAACCAATCGCTTTGGGCATCAGCCAGAATGATGTCGTTGGCCCGGGTTATGGCTTCCTGAGGGGGGCGGCCATCCATGCAAAAGGTACGGACCAGGGTGCGGCACAGGGCCATGAACAGAGCAGCAGGGATCCCTTTTCCAGCGACATCGGCGATAACAAATCCCCACTTGCCTCCCGGGACGGGGAAGCAATCGTAGAAATCCCCGCTTATCACCCGCGCTGCAGTCCACATGGCTCCTAGTTCCCAGCCCCGGATTTTGGGCAGTTCGTGGGGGAGGAGGCTGGCCTGGATGTTGTGGGCCACCCGCAGTTCGCTCTCCAGTCGCTCCTTCTCCTGCACCTGGGAATAGAGTTTTTGCAATTCTTCATACTGCCGGGCATTGGTCAAAGCCGCCGCCGCCTGGTTGGCAAAGAGGCTCAGCAGTCGGACATCTTCTGGGGTGAAGGGGGGATCTTCTTTGAATCGTCTTATCTTCAGAGTGCCCAGGATTTGCTCCCCATGTTTGATGGGCACCGCCGCCATCCGCGAGGCCCGTATAGTTCGTACCCCCGGCAAGCGGCCCTCCCAGGCGTTGTAATCTTCGACAATTACCGGCTGGCCGCTGACATACACCTTTCCGTCTATTCCTTGCCCCGGTTTGGTTACGATGTCTGAAACCGGCTTGAACTCTCCGCGGCTCACCAGGACCGCATCCATCAAGGCCTGTTTCTGCGGGTCCCAAAGCAGGATTTCGGCGACTTTGCCCTCCAGCAAACGCCAGGCGTGGAGGGCAATAGCCTCCAGCAGTTTTTGCGGCTGGAGTTGGCCGGTTAACTCCAGGGAAGTCTCATAGAGGGTAGAAAGTTCTTCGGCGCGGCGGCTTGTCTCCTTGTATAGTCTGGCATTAGATATGGCAATTGCCGCTTGGTTGGCAAAAAGTGTGAGCAGCCGAACATCTTCTTGGGTGAATGGTGGATCTTCGATCTTGCGCAGGACATCAAGGGTCCCAATGGTTTCCTCCCCCAATTTGATCGGGGCCGCAGCAATGTGAGGATAGCCCATGGGCGGTGCACCTTTCAACCGTCCCTCCCAAGAGTTGTAATCTTCAATGATCATCGGCCGACCGGAGGCAAAGACCTGTCCGTCTATGCCTTCTCCAGGTTTCGTCGCCCCTTCCCTATAGAACGTTTCGATGGGGCCATGAGCTAGTGTGACTCTTAATTCGTCTTTTTGCGGATCATAGAGGTTAATTCCTGATACCTGGGCCTGCAGCAACCGCTCGGCGCGCAGCACAATGGCCTCTAGCAATTTCTGTGGCTCTAGTTGGCTGGCCATTTCCAAGGAAGCCTCGTATAGGCTGGATAGTTCTTCAGCAGAGCGCTTAGTTCCTTCGTAGAGACGGGCATTGGAGAAAGCAATAGCAGCTTGGTTGGCCAGCAGGGTTAGGAGTCTAAGGTCCTCTTGGGTAAAAGTCGGATCCTCAAGCCTCCGGGTGACCTTCAGGGTGCCCAGTATTTCTTTGCCCAGTTTGATCGGCACATCCACCATACGAGGGAAGAGGACTGGAGGGAGCTCTTTCACCCTGCCTTCCCAGGTATTGTAATCGTCGAGAATCATTGGCTGGCCAGTGGCGAATACTTTCCCGTCTATCCCTTCCCCGGGCTTGAGCACATATTCATCGGGTCGTTGGAAGGAGGAGTCTCGCAACTCGCCATGGACTACGGTGTCTCTAAATCTCTGCTTTTGCGGATCATAGAGCACTATTTCAGAATTCTGGCCCCGTAGCAGATGCTTGGCACGTAAGACGATGGATTCTAGGAGTTTCTGTGGCTCCAGTTGGCTTGCCATTTCCAAGGAGGCCTCGTAGAGGCTCGAGAGTTCCTCGGCAGAGCGCTTGGTTCCTTCGTAGAGACGGGCGTTGGAGATAGCGATCGCTGCCTGATTAGCGAAGAGGGTCAGCAGGCGCAAATCCTCATCATTGAAGAGGGGATCCTCGTGGCCCCGGTCAACGATGATCACCCCCAGGCAACTCTCACCCAGGATCATCGGCGCCCCGGCTAAGCGGTATAGCCCTTTGCCTACGAAATCTGGTGAGCGTCCTTCCCAGGTATCGTAATCCTCTACCGCCATTGGCTGGCGGGCAGTATATATCTTCCCCGCCAATCCATCACTGGGGGCCAGGGGGGTCTGAGGAAAATCCACCCGTCGCTTGTACATCCCTTCAGGGTGTAGTTTTCCGGTGTCGGAGTTATATAGAAAGAAAATGCCCCCCGCCCCGTGGAGGAGTTCTGCGGCCCGGACCATAATTGCCTCCAGGAGTTTGGGTACGGAGAGTTGCTTGGTGATGTCTATGGAGGTTTCATAAAGTCGGGAGAGTTCTTCTGCAGATTGCTTAGCCTCTTCGTAAAGCCGGGCATTGGATATGGCCACCGCGGCTTGATTGGCCAGGAGAGTTAGGGTACGAAGATCATCTTGGGCAAAAGTTGGGTCTTCAAGCTTCCTGTTGACTTTTAGGGTGCCTAGTGTTTCTTTGCCCAGTATTATGGGCACATCGGCTATGCGGGGGACAGGGAGATATGGAGCACTTGCGACCCGGCCCTCCCAAGTGTTGTAATCTTCAATGATCATAGGTTGGCCGGAGGCGAACACTTTGCCATCCAATCCTTCCCCGGGCTTGAGGGCCAGTTGCGAAAAGAATGTGGGGAGTTCGGGGACGCCACGGGTCACCGAATCCCGCAGTACTTGCCGCTGCGGATCCCAAAGCACGATTTCCGAGGAAACCCCCCCCAGCAATCTCATCGCCCGCTGGACAATTGCCTCCAAGAGTTTCTGCGGCTCCAATTGGCTAGCCATTTCCAGAGAGGCTTCATAGAGGCTGGATAATTCCTCCGCGCTCTTTCTTGTCTCCTCATACAATTGAGCGTTGGCAATGGCCACCGCCACTTGGTTGGCATAGAGTTGCAATAACTCCACCTCTCCTTCGTTAAAAGGCCTCTTCCCCGGATTACGCCCGACGGTGATTACCCCCAGAAACTCGTCGCCCCGTTTGACCGGAACCCCCAGGGCCGGTCCGGTGAAGCCTATAGGCCACTGCGGAGATCTTCCCTCCCAGGAGTCGTAATCGTCCACCCGCAGGGGCTCACCGCTGAGCAAGACCTTTCCGGCCACACCTTCCCCCGGCCTCATAACCACTATCGCTGTATCCGGGAGGCGGATTGGAAAAAAGGGATGGAGTTCTTGGCGCTGCGGGTCATAACGGTAGAGTTCGCCGAGGTCTGCCTCTAAAAGATCGGTCACCCTCTTAATGATTGATTGTAAGAGCGGATCCAACTCCAGTTGCCCGGCCAGTTCTAGAGAGGTTTCATAGAGGCTGGAGAGTTGCCCCGCCGAACGCTTCGATTCTTCATAGAGCCGGGCATTGGCGATGGCCACCGCCGCCTGGTTTGCCAGTAGAGTTAAGAGTTTGATGTCTTGCTCGGTGAAAGCCCCACCCTGCTGGTCGCGACCCACCCAAAATACTCCAAGCACTTGCTCCCCGTGCTCCACCGGTATGGCCGCGGAGTAGTAAACCATCCCCGCGGGAACTTGGGGAAAGCGCCCCTCCCAATTGTCGTAATCTTCGACAATCATCGGTTCTCGCGAGACAAAAACCCTACCGGTCATCCCTTCCCCAGGCTTGATAACATATCCTTGCATAGACTCAGGCAAGTTGTAGGTCACCGGCCCGTGAAGGGTTCCCCTGCTGGGGTCGTAGAGGTAAAGTTGCCCGAAGCGGCCCCGGGCCAGTTCCACCCCGCGGCGGATTATTCCCTCCAGGACGCGGTGAAGGTCCAGCTGTCGGGTGAGTTCCAGAGAGGTCTCATAAAGGTTGGATAGTTCCTCGGCCGAGCGTTTGGTCTCTTCATAGAGCCGCGCATTGGCGATGGCCACTGCCGCCTGATTGGCAAAAAGAGTTAGGAGGCGGATGTCGGCCTCGGCGAAGGGGGGATCCTCTTTCCTGCGGTTTACGGTTAGCACCCCCAAGACCCGCTCCCCATGCTCCACCGGGGCGGCTATGCCTCTGTGGGCAAGGCCCGCCGGCACCTGAGGGGATTTCCCTTCCCAGGAGTCGTAATCGTTGACGACGAGCGGCTGACGGGTCGCTAGCGCTTGGCCGCTCAGCCCCTCCCCGGGCTTGAGGGTAATTTTTTGCAACGGCTCAGGGAGCTGGTAGGGGACGGAGGGGATTAACTCCTGGCGAGTTTCATCATAAAGATAGAACTGTCCATAATTGCCCTTGGCTAGTTCCACCGCCCGCTGGATAATCCGCTCCAGCACCTGAGATAGGTCTAATTGGCGGGTGATTTCTAGTGAGGTGTCATAGAGGCTGGAGAGCTCTCCGGCGGAACGCTTCGCCTCTTCGTACAGCCGAGCGTTGGAAATAGCAACCGCCGCCTGGTTGGCGAAGAGTTGCAGAAGTTCCAGATCGTCGTCAGTAAAGGGCTTCTTCCCTGGGTCGCGAGCGGCGCCCAGCACCCCTAGCCACTCCTCTCCCCGCTTCATGGCCACGATGATCGCCGGGCCAACTATTCCCTTGGGAAAATGGGGGACCCTCCCTTCCCAGGCGTCGTAATCATCAACACGCAGGGGGTGTCCGGTATCCAGGACTTTCCCGACCAACCCATCCCCTGGCTTATAGACAATCTCCACCGCTTCCTCGGGCATGCCCGTGGCCACCCAGGAGCGGGTTTCGTCCCTTTGGGGATCGTAGCGGAAGAGCTGCCCCTTGTCCGCCCCGACTAGCTCCACCACTCCTTGCAGAATCGATTGCAGGAGAGGGGCTAACTCCAGCTGGCCGAGGATTTTTACGCTGATCTCATGCAGTCGCTGCAGGGCGTCCTGTTC
>JACPPX010000136.1 GCA_016190785.1 Chloroflexota bacterium | reverse complement strand
GCATAGCGGGGAGCGATGTTCTCAAATAGCTCCTCGACGATTTTCGGATCCGGGACTCGGCGCAGGGCCAGCCGTCGTGCCGCCAGGTCCCCCCGCTTGGCCAAAGTGATCAGCCTTTCCGCCTCGGGCTGCACCGCCTTGGCTTTGGCCTGGGTGGTGTGGATCTTGCCGTGACGAAACAGATCCTGGACCAGGTTGCGGAAAAGGGCGCGGCGCTGGTCCTTGGATCGTTTCAAGTGCTTACCGTAAACCCGATGGCGCATCAGGATTCCTCTTTAGGAGCCCAGAGCCCCTTCTCCACCAGGGCTTCCTTCAGCTCCACTAGGGACTTCTGCCCAAAATTGCGGATAGCCAGGATTTCATCGTCCCCCTTCTCCAACCGCTCCAGGACTTCCCCCACCTTGGTGATCCCAGCGCGCTTTAGAGAGTTAAAGGCGCGCACCGTAAGTTCCAGGTCTTCAATGGGCCGCTCATAGATCTGGGCGGGGATGGCCTCTTTCCTCTCTGGCAACCCCTCTACTTTCAGCCCCCCGAAGTCGACGATGAAGGCCAGATGGCGCATCAGGATCTGAGCTGCGGTACTCAGCGCCTCTTTGGGATCGATGCTGCCATCGGTCCAGATCTCCATGGACAACTGATCCAGGTTGGTCCTCTGCCCCAGCCGCACCGCCTCCAAAGTGTAGCTCACTTTGCGGATAGGGCTGAATATAGCGTCCACCGGCAACTCGCCAATAGGCAGTTTCCCCCGCTCCTCGATGGGGGAGTAGCCGCGGCCTTTTTCCACTACCAGTTCCATCTCCAATTTGCCCCGCTCGGAATCAATGGTCGCCAGTTCCAACTCCGGGTTTACCACCTCCACCTCGCTAGGCAGCTCAATATCCGCGGCGGTAACCGACCCCGGCCCCCGCTTGCTGAGGGAGAGCCGCAGCGGGCCGTCTCCATGCAAGCGGAAGCGCAGTTGTTTAACATTGAGGATGAGGGCCATAGTGTCCTCCTGGAGATGGGGGATAGGAGAAAATTCATGGTGGATGCCATCCACCTTCACGGAGGTAACCGCCGCCCCCGGCAGGGAAGAAATCAGGACCCGGCGTAAAGCAATGCCCACCGTGGTTCCATATCCGGTCTCCAGCGGACCAATAAGGAACTTACCGTAGTTTTGGGCTAATGCTGCAACCTCAACCTTTGGTAATACTAATTCCTGCAAGGAAAGACCTCCCGGGCTTTTGGCCCAATCAAAATCATCTATCGGCTATAGTACTCTACAATCAATTGTTCCTGGAGGGGCACTCCCAACTCCTCGCGGCTGGGCAAAGAGGTGACTTTGGCTTTGAAGCTTTTGTCCTCCATCTGCAACCAGCTAGGGATGGGCTGCTCTCCCAGGGTTTTGGCCACCGCCTGAAAATAAGTGTTTCCTTGGGAGGGCTCGCGGACCGATATCTCGTCTCCCGGTTTGACCGAATAAGAAGGGATGTCCGCCCGTTGACCGTTGACCAGGATGTGGCCGTGGTTCACTAACTGCCGTGCCTGAGAGCGGGATGAGGCAAAACCTAAACGGTAAACCACATTATCCAGCCTGGTTTCCAGCATACGCAGCAGGGCCAGGCCGGTTACCCCGGTTCGCTTCTCCGCCTCCTTAAAGTAACGCCGGAACTGCCGCTCCAAAACCCCGTAGGTCCACCGGGCCTTCTGTTTCTCTTTAAGTTGCAGCGCATAATCCGAAGCTTTCCGCCGGAATTGGCTCTTCTTGCCGTGCATCCCCGGGGGATAATTGCGGCTTTCAATCGGGCACTTGGGGGTAAAGCATCTTTCACCCTTGAGGAAGAGCTTTTCCCCTTGGCGGCGGCATAGTTTGCAAACTGGTGCGGTTTGTCTAGCCATTAAATCTCCTATTTACACTCGGCGTCTCTTCGGGGGGCGGCATCCATTGTGGGGGATGGGGGTGACATCGCTTATGGAGCGAACCTTTAGCCCCATCGCCTGCAGGGAACGGATAGCCGCCTCCCGCCCCGGCCCCGGCCCTTTGATGAAGACATCGATCTCCCGCACCCCCATCCCCATGGCTTGTTTAGCCACATTCTGGGCCGCGATCTGGGCCGCGTAGGGGGTGCTTTTCCGCGAGCCCTTGAACCCCGCCGTCCCACAACTCCCCCAGGTGAGGACATTCCCCTGGGGATCAGTGAAGGTGACGATGGTATTGTTGAAACTGGCCTGGATATGGGCCTTAGCCAGCGGAATATTTCTCCTCTCTTTCTTCCCCGTTTTTCTAACTTCCGACATAATTCCTCTCCTTATTAACCTGGAAGGCAATGGAGGTAATGCCTACCTTACATCCTGCTCCGCCGATTATCCCTTCTTCCCGGCCTTGTGGCGGCGGCGTCCGGCCACGGTGCGCCGCGTCCCCCGCTTGGTGCGGGCATTGGTGCGAGTCCTCTGCCCCCGCACCGGCAGGTTGCGGCGGTGGCGGAGCCCGCGGTAGGAGCCGATCTCCTGCAGTCGCTTAATATTCTGGGATACCTCGCGCCGCAGATCTCCCTCCACTTTGTATTCGGCCTCGATTATGGTCCGCAATCTGGTGATCTCATCCTCGGCCAGATCCTTGACCCGCATGCCCGGATCCACCTTCGCCTTTTCCAGAATAATTAAACTGGAAGGGTGGCCAATGCCGTAGAGGCGGGTCAACCCAATCTCGACTCGCTCCTCTTTAGGAAGATCCACTCCCGCGATTCTGGCCATAATTTCTCCTTCAGCCTTGGCGCTGGCGGTGCTTGGGATTCTTGCAAATTACCCGCACCACCCCGCGACGGCGGATGATTTTGCAATTCTCACAAAGTGGTTTTACTGAAGATCTGACTTTCATCGTTAACTCTTTTTTTCCGAACTAATCCCCGGCGGTCAAGACCTCTGGTTCGGCGGCGGTGATGGCTACCGTGTGCTCGAAATGCGCCGAGAATCGGCCATCGACAGTGAACACCGTCCAATTGTCTTCCCTCACTTTGGTTAGAGGGCTGCCGGAATTAACCATCGGTTCTATGGCTAGGGTCATCCCCGGCTGCAAGAGAGGCCCCTGTCCCGGGGGCCCATAGTTGGGCACCGCGGGAGGCTCATGCATCTTCTGCCCAATGCCATGCCCCACATAGGCCTGGACCACGGAAAATCCTCTCTCTTCTACATACTTTTGGATGGCCGAGGAAATATCCCCTACCCGATTTCCGGGACGGGCCTGAGCGATCCCCGCCCCCAGGGACCCCGCAGTGGCTTCCAGGAGCCGCTCCGCCTCTTCGCCTATATCCCCTACCCCAACCGTGCTCGCGGCATCGGCATGATACCCCTTGTAGATCACCCCTAAGTCCAAACTGATTATATCCCCCTCCTGTATTCTCCTCGACCCGGGTATGCCATGCACCAGTTCCTCGTTGATCGAGACACAGATGTTGGCCGGAAAACCCTGGTATCCTTTGAAAGAGGGGGTCCCCTTCTGGCGGCGGATGAACTCCCCCGCCCAAGAGTCCAATTCTCCGGTAGTGATCCCCGGGGCAATTTTTTCTTTGAGATATCCGATGGTCTGAGCCACGATCCTCCCCGCCTGGCGCATTTTTTCCAACTCAGATTTGGATTTTAGGGTAATCATTGACCGCAACCGCTAGGGCCTCTAGGATCCGCTCCTGGATTTCGGGGATAGGCCGTTCCCCATCAATTTCTATCAAAATCCCCCTCCTGCGGTAGTACTCCACCAGCGGACTAGTTGTTTCGGTATAAACCTGTATCCTTTGTTGGATCACCTCGGGACGGTCATCATCTCGCTGGTATAGTTCTGAGCCATCAATATCGCACCGCCCCTCGGCACGAGGTGGGTTGTTCTGGAGATGATAGTTATGCCCTGCCGCCCGGCACACTCTTCTTCCCGAAAGCCGCTGCACAACCACCTGCGGAGAAGCATTGACCAAAATCACGGTACGGAGTGCGCCCCCCCTCTCGGCGAGGATGCCATCCAGGGCGGCAGCCTGCTCCAGGTTGCGGGGGAATCCGTCCAGGATCACCCCCTCTCCGTATTCTGCTCCTTGCAATTTTTCGCGGACCATAGCCACCGTCACTTCATCGGGGACCAGCCTCCCCTGATCTAGATATTCCTTGGCTTTTCTCCCCAACTCGCTCCCGTTTTTAATTTCCTCGCGGAAAAGGTCTCCGGTAGCCAGATGGGGTATTCCCAATCGCTTGGCCAAAAGTCGGGCCTGAGTGCCCTTTCCCACCCCGGGCGGTCCCAAGAAGACGATGTTCAACCCCATTTATTTCAAAAACCCTTGATAGTGGCGCATTAAGAGTTGGGCCTCCAATTGGCGCATGGTGTCGATCACCACCCCCACCACGATGAGCAGCCCAGTAGAGGTGATGATCATGGTTTGGGTGGGGTTCACCTGGGTTCCGGCGGGGAGAAAGCTGGTGAGCACACTGGCCACGAATGGTAAAACCGCCACTGTCCCCAAGAAGAGCGCTCCGGCCAAGGTTATCCGCCGCAATACGCGATTGAGGTATTCTGCGGTGCGGGCTCCGGGACGGATGCCAGGGATGAAGCCCCCCTGGCGTTGCAGAGTCTCCGATATATTCTGTTGTTGGAACAAGAGATCAGCGTAGAAGTAGGTGAAAGCCACCACCATCAAAAAGTACAAAAGCCAATAGAAAAAAGTCTGGCTGTTGACCATATCGTAAATGCCGTTAGCCACCCCGGCAACAAATTGGTTATCGGCGTTCAGGAAGTATTGGGCGATCACCCCGGGAAGGATCAGGATCGAAGAGGCGAAGATGAGGGGGATCATACCCGCGGAGTTGACCCGCAGGGGAATGTGGGTGCTCTGCCCACCATAGACCTTCATCCCCCGCACCCGCTTGCCATATTGCACCGGGATCTGACGCTGCCCCTGATAGACAATCACAATCCCGATTACGGTTACTACTTCGATGACCGCGAAGAGGAGCAGCCCCGGGATATTGGTAAAGATATCCTGGGCGATGCGCTGCGGGATCTGGGCCACGATGCCTCCCAGGATGATGATCGACACTCCGTTCCCGATCCCCTGTTCGGTGATGAGTTCTCCCAGCCACAGGGCAAACATAGTCCCCGCGGTTAGGGTAAGGATCGTGGCCAGGGTAGGGAGGAGAGCCTCTCCGGTAAACCCCCAGTTGGAGATTACCGGTGGACTGCCTTGGGTGGAGAGGAAAGAGGCTTGGCCGATGGCCTGAATTATGGCCATGGGCACACTCAGGAGATGGGTATATTGGTTAATACGGTTCCTTCCCGCCTCTCCTTCTTTGGCCAGTTCCTGGAGACGAGGGATCATGGGCATTACCAGCTGCATGACGATAGAGGCGGTGATGTAGGGGTAGACCCCCATAGCCACCACCGAGAAGTTGGACATCGCCCCCCCGGAGAGCATGTCAAAAAGACCAAGAAGTTGGCTTTGGCGGAAGATATTGCGCAGGCTCTCCGTATCCACCCCGGGCAAGGGGATGTGGGCCGCAAAGCGATAAATCACCAGGATGGCCAGGGTGATAAAAATCTTGCGGCGCAGATCCGGCAAACGAAAAGCATTAAATACTGACTGTATGGTTTCCATATATCTTCTTTACCTTAACCCTTGACTACTGGTTCGACTCCTGTGGTTGGGCGAGCGGAGGCAAGACTTTGACTTTCCCTCCCGCCGCCTCAATTTTGGCGGCAGCGGATTTGGAGAAGGCATGGGCTGACACCTGCAGCCCCTTCCCCAATTCTCCTCGCCCCAAAATCTTTACTGGCCAGCGTAAGTTTTTCACCGCACCCTTTTCGTGCAAAGCCTGGGGGGTTACCTCTTCTTCGGGGCTGAAGAGGTGCTCCAATCGTTCCAGGTTCACCACCGCGTAGCGGGTCGGGAAAGGGTTGTAGAAACCCCGTTTGTGGGGCAGGCGGCGGACGAGGGGCAACTGCCCTCCCTCAAAGTAGGGAGGGAGGTTGCCTCCGCTGCGCGCTTTCTGCCCTTTGGTCCCTCGCCCCGCGGTTTTTCCACCTCCGGCGGAGATACCCCTCCCTACCCGCTTGCGACTTTTCTTGGAGCGGGGGGCCGGTTTTAAATCATGGAGTTTCATACCATCTCCCACTTCACCAAATGTCCCACCTTGGCCAGCATCCCCCGGATTGCTGGGGAATCAGGCTTTTCCAAGGTTTCTCCCAAACGCCGGAACCCTAGAGCGCGGAGGGTGGCTTTATGCGACTCGCGGTATCCAATCCCGCTTTTTAACCAAGTGATCTGCAATTTTCTCTCTTCCTTCATCGCCTGACCCTTTACAACATATCAACTTTTTTCCAGATCAGTGGGTGAGTCGCCCCTACTCGTGCGAGCGCGAGCCCAGGGGGGGAGGAGCCGGTTCGCTTCTTTTCCCCGTTTCTGGGCCTCGGTCTCCACATCCTTCAATTCCTGCAGCCCCCGCAGGGTGGCCTGGACGACATTGAGCATATTGGCGCTCCCCAAAGACTTGGTGAGGATGTCCTTGATCCCGGCCGCTTCTACCACCGCCCGTACCCCACCTCCGGCGATAACCCCGGTTCCTGGTGAAGCGGGCTTGAGAAGAACCTGGGCGGCACTGTACTTGCCGCTGACCGGATGGGGGATAGTAGTCCCCAGGAGGGGAATGCGGATCATCTTCTTTTTGGCTCGCTCCACCCCTTTGCGGATGGCCTCCGGTACCTCCCGCGCCCGGCCGACCCCGAAGCCTACTTGACCGCGGCCGTCACCAACCACCACCACCGCCCGGAAGCCAAAGCGGCGGCCACCCTTTACCACTTTCGCCACCCGGGCAATGTGTACTACTCTTTCTCGAAATAGTTCTTCCTGCATTTCTAAAACTCTAGGCCGGCCTTGCGGGCGGCATCGGCCAAAGCCTTGACCCGGCCATGGTAAAGATAACCACCGCGATCGAAAACCACTTTCTTTATCCCCTTTTCTTGGGCGCGACGGGCGAGAAGCTCCCCTACCTTCCCGGCCTGTTCTGTTTTTTTCATTCCCGCCAGGGCCTCCTTGATCTCCGCATCCCGGGTGGAGACCGCTAGCAGGGTCTGGCCCTGGGAATCGTCTATGACCTGAGCATAGATGTGCCGGGTGCTGCGGAAAACAGCCAAACGCGGCCGGCCATCCCGACCCTCGACTTCTTTCCTAACCCGCCGGTGACGGCGGAGGCGCGCCTCGAGTCTTTCTTTAGCCAGTTGCAAAGTCTATCTCCTATCCCCCCGCCGCGGCGGCTCCCACCTTCCCCGCCTTACCGGCCTTCTTCTTGATCCTCTCCCCGACATAATGAATGCCTTTGCCTTTATAAGGTTCGGGAGGGCGGGCGGCTCGGATGCGGGCGGCTGTTTCTCCCACCAACTCTTTGTCTGCCCCTTCTATGCTCAAAGCCTTGGCCCCGCGATCGACAAGGATATTGATCCCCGCAGGGGGAATAATCTCCACCGGGTGGGAAAATCCCAGCCAGAGGAGAAGTTTCTTGCCCTGCATCTCGGCCCGGTAGCCAACTCCCTCGATCTCCAGGTCCTTCTTAAATCCCTGGCTCACCCCTTGCACCATGTTGCTCAAGATAGCCCGGGTCAGGCCGTGGAGGGAGCGGTGAAGTTGGGAATTGCTGCGGCGGCGCACCACTATTT
This sequence comes from Chloroflexota bacterium, assembly GCA_016190785.1. Lineage (GTDB taxonomy): Bacteria > Chloroflexota > Anaerolineae > UBA7937 > JACPPX01 > JACPPX01. The sequence goes on along the minus strand of JACPPX010000136.1, from coordinate 7,429 downwards.
GTCCCTTATCTACCGCAATCGAGACATCCGGGTGGAAGGTTTTCGCCAACTCCCCCTTGGGACCTTTCATCCGCACCTGGTTGCCTCGAACCTCAACCTCGACTCCCGGGAGAACCGCTACTGGTTTATTGCCTATCCTAGACATATTCTCCTACCAAATATGGCAAAGGACTTCTCCCCCTAACCCTTGGCGACGGGCTTGCTTGTCGCTCATCACCCCGCGGGAGGTGGAGATCACCGCCACCCCGATTCCGGAGAGCACACGAGGGAGATCCCGGGCCGGGGTATAGAGCCGCCGCCCCGGCTTGGAGATGCGCTTCAGTCCGGACAAGATTGGTTTTTTATCATCGCTGTACTTCAGCCAAAGCCGTAACTGCTTCTGCGGTCGGTCCTGGGTTACCTCATACCGCTCCAGATAACCCTCCTCCACCATGATCTTGGCCACCGCGATCTTGAGCCGCGAAGCCGGGACGAGCACCGTGGGCTGATATACGGCCAGGGCGTTTCGGATGCGAGCTAACATATCGGACAAAGGGTCACTGTTCATTATTCTCACCAAATTCTCACCAACTGGCTTTGATCACTCCCGGGATCTGGCCCTCCAGGGCCAGCCGGCGGAAGCAGATGCGGCACAATCCAAAGCGGCGGATGAAGCCCCGCGGCCGGCCGCAGATTTGGCAGCGGTTCCGCACCCGGATTTTATACTTACGCCTGGTTTCACGGATAACTATTGATTTCTTCGCCAATTTCTCCTCTTTTCTCCTTATGGCCGGCGGAAAGGCATCCCCATCAGCCGCAGAAGCTCTCGGGCTTCTTCATCGCTCTTGGCGGTGGTGACCACAGTAAGTTCCATCCCCCGCACCCGATCGACGGAGTCGTAAGGGATCTCCGGCCAGACCAGCTGCTCGGCTAACCCTAAGGTGTAATTGCCCCTTCCATCGAAAGCATCGGGGGATACTCCCCGGAAATCCCGCTGCCGGGGGAGGGCGACATTGATCAACCGGTCTAAAAGGGAGTACATCCTCTCTCCCCGCAGGGTAACCTTGGCCCCGATAGGGTTCCCGCTACGGAGTTTGAAGCTGGCGATGGATTTTTTCGCCCGGGTGATGACCGGCCGCTGCCCGGTGATAGTCGACAGGTCTCGACTGGCGTTGTCCAGGGCCTTGGCATCACTCAAGGCTTCTCCCAGCCCGACGTTCACCACCACCTTCTCCAGCCGAGGGACCTCCATCCGGTTCTGGTATCCGAAGCGGTCCATCATGGCCGGGACTATTTCCCGCAGATACTTTTCTCGCAATCTCTCCATGCGCTTAGCCTACTTATCAATATTCTGGCCGCACTCCGGGCAGGTGCGCACTTTCTTCCCCGTCTCGTTCTGGCCGACATGTGGCCTAGTGGTCTTCTTGCAATTGGGACAGATGAGAACCACCTTATCCAGATAGACAGGGGCCTCGAACTCGATGATCCCCGCCTGAGTGCGGACCCGTCCCGTAGGGCGCTGATGGCGCTTCACCAGGTTGATCCCGGAGATCACCACCCGCCCTTCCTTGGGGAGGAAGGTACGCACTGTCCCCTCCTCACCACGGAACTCTCCGCTCAATACTCTCACGGTGTCCCCCTTGCGGATGCGATTCATGCTCACCTCACAACACCTCGGGAGAGAGAGAGACGATTTTCATAAAACCCTTGTCCCGCAGTTCCCGGGCCACGGGGCCAAAGATGCGGGTCCCGCGGGGGTTGCGGTATTCATCGAGGATGACGCCGGCGTTGTCATCGAAACGGATATGGGAACCATCGGAGCGCCCATATTCCTTGGCGGTGCGAACAATTACCGCCCGCACCACTTCCCCTTCTTTCAGGGCCGCGGTAGGGATGGCTTGTTTAACCGTGGCCACGATTATGTCCCCTACCCGTCCGTAGCGTCTCTTGGAGCCTCCCAGCACCCGGATGCACATTATTTCCCGGGCCCCGGTGTTATCCGCCACCCGCAGTCGGGTATAAGCCTGGATCATCCCTTCCCTCCCGATCCCGGGCGGATTACCTCGGCCACTACCCACTGCACATTTTTGCTCAAAGGACGGCTCTTCACGATGCGCACCACATCCCCAGCATGCGATGAGTTATTCTCATCGTGGGCTTTGAACTTGCGCCGCACGCGGATCGTTTTCTTGTAGAGGGGATCGCGGCGGACAGTCTCTACCAATACCACCACCGTTTTCTGCATCTTATCGGAGACCACCTCTCCGATCAGGCTTTTCTTCAATCCCGACATCTTCGCTTTCTCACTCCCCACCCGCCGGCGGCAGCACTGCGATTTCCCGCTCGCGGAGGATGGTCTTCACCTGGGCGATCTCCCTTTTCACCACGGTGATGCGGTTGAAATTGGCAAGTTTCTTAGTTGCCAACTGCAGACGCAGAGTGAAGAACTCCTTTTCCAGGTCGGCCAGGTGCTTTCCCAGCTCGGCATCATTCATTCCCCGCATTTCCGAAATTTTCATGGTCAATCCTGAGGATAATTACTGTTTACTCACAAATTGCGTTTTAACCGGCAGCTTGTGGCCGGCCAAGCGCATTGCCCGCTCCGCGTCCTCCCGGCCTATCCCTCCGATCTCGAAGAGGATCCTCCCTGGTTTCACTACTGCCACCCAGTGGTCCACCGGCCCTTTTCCCCCTCCCATCCTCGTCTCGGCCGGTCTTTTGCTCACTGGTTTATCGGGGAAGATGCGGATCCAAACCTTCCCGCCCTTACGGATAAAGCGGACGATGGCCCGCCGCGCGGCCTCGATCTGACGACTGGTGATCCATGCTGCTTCCAAAGCCTGCAGGCCGAACTCTCCAAAGCTAAGCTCCGTTCCCCGCGACTCGGTCCCTTTGCGCCGGCCACGATGCGTTTTGCGGTACTTAACCCTCTTGGGCATCAACATCTTAGTCGACCTTTCCTGCTTTGCGCCTTACTCCAGGATCGCCTCCACCGGCTCGAGCTGCGGTGTCTGGGGGAGTTTCTCCCCTTTATAGACCCATACTTTGACCCCAATGCGGCCAAAGGTGGTATAGGACTCTGCCTTGGCATAATCGATGTTCGAACGAAGGGTAGCTAGGGGCACCCGTCCTTCCATTATCCGCTCGCGGCGGGCCATCTCGTTCCCCCCCAGCCTGCCGGCGCAAACAATTTTGATCCCTTGCACTCCCAGGCGCGTAGCCCGCAACACCGCCTGTTTCATCGCCCGGCGATGGGAGATCCGCCGTTCTAATTGTTGGGCAATGCTCTCCGCAATCAGCGCCGATTCCATCTCCGGCTGTTCGACCTCCAAAACCTCCACCCGAATTTTCTTTCCGGTCATCCGCTCCAGTTGCCCCCGCAGTTCATTCACGCTCTGTCCTTTGCGGCCGATGATGATCCCTGGCCGGGCGGTGTGGATGGTGACTGTGATCTGATTCGGGGAGCGATCGATTTCTATATCGGTAATCCCCGCCCGGGCCATCTGGCGACGGATGAGTTGGCGAATTCGGAGATCCTCGGCAAGGAGGTCGCGGTAATTTTTCCCCTCGGCATACCACCTTGCCCGCCAATCCTGGTTGTAACCTAAACGGAAGCCTAGGGGATGAACTTTACGTCCCAAACTATCCTACCTCCTCCTGACCCACCACCACCGTGATGTGCGCCGTGCGGCGCAGGATGGGCTTGCTCCGACCGCGGGCCCCGGGGCGGCGCCGCTTCAGGCTCGGACCCCCATCGGCGGTCAAATTACGGATGACCAGTTCCTCTCCGGAAACTCCGTGAACATTTTCCGCATTGGCCGCGGCCGATTTAAGGGCCTTGGCCAGAACCCGGGCGGCGGATTGAGGGTGGTAGCGGAGGAGGGCCAAAGCCTCCCCCACTTTCCTCCCCCGTAAGGGGGCCATAACCCGGCGTAGTTTCTCCGGGGAGATGCGGATATATTTTATCTGAGTCCTAGATTCAATCGCCAATCCTTACTCCTTGGGCGCTTCCTCAGCCTTCTCCCGATAACTATGGCCGCGGAAGACACGGGTGGGGGCAAACTCCCCCAGTCGATGGCCAACCATGTTCTCGGTGATATAAACCGGAACATGGCGATGGCCGTCGTGGACGGCAATGGTGTGCCCCACCATCTGGGGAAAGACCATCGAAGAACGGGACCAGGTTTTGATGACCTTTTTCTCCCCCTGAGCGTTGAGGGCCTCAATTTTCTTCAAGAGTTTGGGGTCGATGTGCGGCCCTTTTTTCAGAGATCGTGCCATCTCGACTCTCCTTTAAATCTTCCGCTTCTTTACCCGACGACGGATAATCAGCTTATCCGATGGTTTGCGTCCTCGCGTTTTCTTTCCCAAAGTTGGCTTGCCCCAAGGGCTCTTGGGAGAAGACATCCCTATCGGGGAGCGGCCTTCCCCGCCCCCATGGGGATGGTCGCGAGGGCTCATCACCGAGCCTCTTACTTTGGGGCGTCTCCCCAACCAGCGGGTGCGGCCAGCTTTGCCCAATTGGATATTAGAGCGGTCGATGTTCCCCACTTCTCCCAAAGTGGCCCGGCAGCGCAGGTTGATCTTCCTTACTTCTCCGGAAGGGAGCCGCACCTGACCCCACTCCCCCTCCTTGGCCATGAGCTGGGCCGCGGTTCCCGCCGAGCGCACCATCTGCCCTCCCCGGCCGGGGTAGAGTTCCAAATTATGGATGCTGGAACCTACCGGAATGTTGGCTAGGGGCAAAGAGTTCCCCACCCGAAGCTCGGCAGCCGGGCCTGACTCCACCTGGTCCCCGGGCTTTAAGCCTAGGGGAGCAAGGATGTATCTCTTCTCCCCATCGGGGTAGCTCAAAAGGGCGATCCGCGCCGAGCGGTTAGGGTCGTATTCGATACTATCCACTTTGGCTGGGATCCCTATCTTGTCCCGTTTGAAATCGATAATCCGATAAAGCCGTTTATGGCCTCCCCCGCGGCGGCGGAGGGTGACCCGCCCCTGATTGTTCCTTCCTGCCTTTTTGGGCAGGGGGCGGAGCAGGGAGCGCTCCGGCCGAGATTTGGTAATCTCCGTAAAATCTGGCCCGAGTCGGTGGCGCTGCCCGGGGGTAGTGGGGCGATAGATACGAACCGGCATGCTTATCCTGCTCCTTCGAAGAACTCGATCCTCTGGCCGGGAGCCAAAGTGACCGTAGCCTTTTTCCAGGGAGACGGGGGCGTCAAGTGCCGCCCGAAGCGCCGAGTTTTCCCCGGCATATTTGTTACCTTCACCTGGAGCACCTCGACCCCAAAAGCCTCCTCCACCGCTTCTATAATCTGGTGCTTGTTGGCCGCGGGGTGGACCTCAAAAGTGTAACGACCTCCCTCCCCCTGCTGGGTGGTTTTCTCGGTCACAATTGGCCTTTTCAACACCGCTAGCTTAGCCATTTTTCTTATCCCCTAGAATTTTTTCGATAATCGGTAACGAAGCCTGGGGGAGGATCAACCAATCGTAGGTCAGAAGATCCTCCACATTAAGATATTGAGCCAGAAGAGTTTTCACGCTGGGAAGATTCCGGGCCGCCCTCTCCACCTCGTCAGTAGGCGAGGGAAGAAGGATCAGGGCACTGGTCTCCACCTTGAGCTTCTCCAAAAGCCCGGCCATCTCTTTGGTTTTTGATTCTTTTAGCTGAAATTCATTGACCACAATGATTTTCCCTTCCCCGGCCTTGGAGGTAAGTGCTCCCCGCAGGGCCAAGCGGCGCATCTTCTGCGGCATATCCCGCTTATAGTTTCGCTCTGGGGTGGGCCCGAAGACCACCCCTCCTCCGCTCCATTGGGGGGCCTTGCGACTTCCCTGACGGGCCCGTCCGGTTCCTTTCTGCCTCCACACTTTGGCCGTGGAGCCGGAAACTTCCCCTCGGGTTTTAGCCTTGTGCGTCCCCAAGCGGGCATTGGCCCTTTCCCGCAAATAGGCCTGGTGCAGGATTACCGGGTTGACCGGAGCAGCAAATATATTGTCCGCCAGCTCTATTTGCTTCGTTGATTTCCCGGAAGAGGTATAGAGAGGGAACTTCATTGTTGCTTCCCCTCCTTGCTCTTCTTCTGGGGAATGCGCTGCACCAGGACCAAACCCCCGGGAGAGCCGGGTACTGAACCTTTAACTCCCAGCAGGTTATTCTCGGCATCGACCAGGACCACCTTCAGGTTGCGCACCGTAACCCGGGCATTACCCATATGCCCAGCCATCCGCAAGCCTTTAAGCACCCTTCCCGGAGTGGTGGTGGAGCCGATGGATCCCGGAGCGCGGTGCCGGTCGGATTGGCCATGGGTTTTGGGCCCACCGCGGAACCCGTGACGTTTCACCACTCCCGCAAAACCGCGACCCTTGGATATGGCAGTGACCTTCACCGCATCCCCCAAGGAAAAGATGTTGGCCTCTATTTTCTGGCCGATCTCATACCCGGAGGTGTCGGCCACCCGCACTTCCCGCAGGTGGCGGAGACTAGGAAGTTTGGAGCCGAGATGTCCTTTCTGGGCTTTATTCAGCCGGGTCGATTCCCCGAAGCCGAGCTGCACCGCAGCGTAACCATTCCCCTGCGGAGTGCGGAGGGCAGTGATATAACAGGGCCCTGCCTCCAGCATGGAGACCGGCACCACCTCTCCTGCGGAGGAAAAAATTTGGGTCATCCCCAGTTTTCTGGCCAAGATGGCATCCATCATCGTCTACAATTTTATTTCGATGTCCACCCCGGCGGGAAGGTTGAGACGCATCAGGGTGTCAATGGTTTTGCTCCCCGGCTCCAAGACATCGATCAGCCGTTTGTGGGTCCGGATCTCAAACTGCTCCCGCGAGTCCTTGTCGATGAAAGGAGAGCGAATTACCGTAAACCGCTCAATTTTGGTAGGCAAGGGAACCGGCCCCACAACCACCGCTCCGGTCCTCTCTGCCGCTTCCACTATCTGGCGCGCCGATTGGTCCAGAAGCCGATGGTCGTAAGCCTTGAGCCGGATGCGGATGCTCCCCTTGGGCATGGCCTCTGGCTTGGGGGGACGAGGGGCCTCCTTGGGTTTGGGTGGCTTGACCTCCTCGGCCGCTGGAGACTCCTCTACTTTGGGAGGAGCCTCAACCAGCGGTGGGGCAGCAAGCGGTGTTTCTTCGACCGCTACCGCTGCTTTACTAACCTGGCCCTCGGCCTCCGCAGCCGCCACTTTCTTCTTGGCCGCGGCCCGGGGCTTGGCCTCTTTCTTAGGCTTGACCGCCGCGCCCTTTGCCTTTTTGGTTTCAAAAGCCTCTTCCTTTGGCTCCTCCGCTTTTTTCTTCGCGGCGGGCTTGGCTTTAGTCGCCGCCTCCTTTTTGGGCGCTGGCTTCTTCTTTTCTTTCTCGTCCTTTGCCTTCCTCGGCATACTTTCCACCTCGGCGCCTATTTCCCACCTACTCCAGGATCTTAGTGATGGCCCCTGCTCCTACCGTC
>JACPPX010000135.1 GCA_016190785.1 Chloroflexota bacterium | reverse complement strand
CTTCAAGGCCAAGACCTTGGTGATCGCCGAGGTCAAGGTCGTCTTGCCATGATCGACATGCCCGATCGTCCCTACATTGACATGCGGCTTGTCGCGTACAAACTTCTCCTTGGCCATGATTTACCTCCTTTAGATCTTATTATGGAGCCCACGACCGGACTTGAACCGGTGACCACATTCTTACCAAGAATGTGCTCTACCGCCTGAGCTACGTGGGCCGGAATCTATGGGCAGGGAAGGATTCGAACCTCCGAAGGCGTATGCCAGCGGTTTTACAGACCGCCCCGTTTGACCACTCCGGCACCTGCCCCAGTTTTGCCACCTCGGGTTTCCCCTGCCCTCTTTTTGAGCCGACGGAGGGATTTGAACCCCCGACCCAGTGTTTACAAAACACTTGCTCTACCCCTGAGCTACGTCGGCGTACAAATTCTAGGAAATCGGGCTGCATCAGGGGCAACAAATTATACACAGGAAAAACTTTCCGGTCAAGAAACTCAGATCTTGCGCCATACCGTACCCGCCGGGGTATCCTCCAGGAGAAATCCCTCTTTGGCCAGCTCCTGACGAATGCGATCCGCCTCCGCCCATCGCTTCTCTATTCGCAGCCGCTCCCGCTGGGCGATCTGCTCTTCGAGGTGCTTGCGGGTGGTTTCATCGATCTCCACCTTCTTTTCAAGGCGCAAGCCGAGGATTTCGGCCAATTCCCGCAGGACAGCTTGCGCCTCGTCAAAAGATCCGCCGCCCTGTCCCTCATCCCGGGCTTGATTAATGCCCCGCGCCAGTTCAAAGATACTGGCTATAGCCTGGGGAGTATTGAGGTCATCATCCATGGCGGCCAGAAAAGCATCCCGAGCCTTTTTCGCCGTCTCTGGAAGCCCAATTGCTTCGCCGGCACCTCCATAGGCCGGGCGGAGGGCGACCTTTAGCCGCTCCACGCCGCTCTCCGCGGCGGCAACCGCCTCCTCGCTCCAGGTGAGGGCGGTACGATAGTGGGAGGAAAGCATGAAGAGCCGCAGGGCATCCGGGCTGTATTTCTGCAGGGCTTCTTGGCAGGAGACGAAATTGGCCAGATGGCGGGTCATCTTATCTTCCTCTGGGCTGGGACGGAGAAGCCCATTGTGCAGCCAGAAGCGTACAAAGGGGGCTTTTCCGGTGTAGGCTTCGGACTGGGCTATTTCGTTCTCGTGGTGGGGAAAAACCAGATCCTGGCCTCCCCCATGGATATCGATGGTCTCCCCCAGAAGAACGGTGGACATAGCCGAGCACTCGATATGCCATCCCGGCCGACCCGGCCCCCAGGGGCTATCCCAAGAGGGTTCCCCTGGTTTAGCCCCTTTCCACAGGGCAAAATCCAAAGGGTCCTCTTTGCGGGGGTCTATCTCTATTCGCGCCCCAGACATCATCTCATCCGGGGAGCGATGGGATAATCTCCCATATGCCGGGAAGCGTCGCACTCGAAAGTAGACATCCCCATCTAGAGCATAGGCCGAGCCATTAGCTAATAGGCTCTGGATCATCTCGATCATACGGGGAATAAACTCCGTAGCCCGGGGATAGTAGTGAGCCCGCTTTATATGGAGAGCATCCGTCTCTCGGAAAAAGCGGGAGATGTAATTCTCGGCCAGCTCCGACACCGTCTTGCCCTGGGAGCGGGCAGTTTCGATGATCCGGTCCTCGATGTCCGTGAAATTTTGAACATGGATCACATCAAAGCCACGGAACTCGAGATAGCGGCGCAGGACATCGAAGGCGATGTAGGAGAAGGCATGTCCCACATGGCAAGGACCATAGAGGTTGGGGCCGCAGACATACATCCTCACCCGGCCTGGCTCCTGGGGCTGAAACTCCTCGCCGCGGCGGGTGAGAGTGTTATAAAGAAAGAGCATTGTCCCTCTATCTCTCCCGTCGGTCTTCGGGTTGGGCAAAGATCATCCTCCCCGCCACCGTCTGGAGCACGCGGGTGACCACCACCTCGATCCGGCTGCCGATATAGCGTTTGCCGTTCTCCACCACCACCATCGTCCCGTCATCTAGATACCCCACTCCCTGGCCCACTTCTTTCCCTTCTTGGATTACCTCTACCCGCATCGATTCTCCGGGGAGGAAGACGGTTTTCACCGCATTAGCCAGTTCATTGATATTGAGCACCCGCACCCCTTGCAATTCCGCCACCCGGTTGAGATTGTAGTCGTTGGTTAGGATGGGGGCTCGCAGGCGGCGGGCGAGGGTCACCAGTTTGGCATCCACCTCCCGCGTCTCGCTTACCTCGGCATCGATGATCCGCAGGGGCACTTTGGATTCCCTCTGCAGCCAGCTCAATATTTCCAGCCCCCGCCGGCCGCGGTTGCGGCGGAGGGTATCCGGGGAATCAGCGATATGTTGCAACTCCTCTAAGACAAAGCGGGGGACCAGCATACTCCGCTCGATAAAACCGGTCTGGCTGATATCTTTGATCCGGCCATCAATGATTATCGAAGTATCAAGGATCACTGCCCGCTCTCCTGAACCTGCCCCTTCTCGGAAAAACCGGGGCAGGATGAGTCCGGCGATATCATCCTCCCGTACTACGAAGATCAAAACTCCCAGAAAACCCAAGGCCAGGCTCCCTAAAAGAGGGGTCACCGCCCCCAGTGGAGAGGGAAGAAAGGACAGGGCATAGGCCAGAGGCAGGGAAACGGCCAATCCCAAAGCCAAACCCAGAACCGCGGCCAGGAGCCGTCGAGCCGGGAGCCGCTTTAGAAACCGCCACAGGCTGAAGAGGGGTTTGATGGTCAGCCAGGGAGCAAGCAGCAACCCCAAGCCCATCCCCGCGGCCGCCAGACCAAAAAGGAGGCGAGGCTCCACCGGCACTTGCCCTAGCTCCACTAAGGCATTGCCAATCTGCCACCCCAAAAAAGCGAAAAGCAGGCCAACAACTATCCTTACCGTTAGCTCGAGACGCATCCTTTCTCCTTCCTCCTAAATCCCCGGCCAGAAAAAAGCGGGGTGTACCGGGTGGTACACCCCCTGGAGAATATCTATACAGACCTAGACCGAAAATGGCCCGCTTGGTCTCGGGAGAAGAGTCCTAGCGAGGGTGGCCTATTTTACTCAACCACCAGTGCGATAAGAGATAAATGAGATGATGTCCAGCCGGTACAATTAAGGATAAATGCTATTCTATTATTTCCCGCCCTTTAAACGGGTATAAATACTCCAAAATAATATCACAATTGGGGATTATTGTCAAAACCTTAGGAGGCGAGGGCTTTCTCCATCACTCGCAGGATAATTTCCCCGTTCCCCACATCCACCAGCACCGTGTCCCCCGGCTTAAACTTTCCGGCCAGCATCCCTTCGGAGAGGGCATCCTCCACCCGCTGTTGCAAGACGCGGCGGAGGGTCCGGGCGCCATAAATGGGATCGTACCCTTCTTTGGCCAGAAGTTCCTTGGCCGTTTCACTTACCTCCAGTTGCAGATCATCCCCCCGCAGCCGTTCCCGGATTTGGTTGAGCATCAACTCCACGATGGCTTTGATCTCGGCAGCAGTCAGTGAGCGGAAGACAACTACCGCGTCCACCCGGTTGAGAAATTCCGGACGGAAGGTTTTCTTGAGTTGTCCCAGGACTTTGTCCTTCATCTTCTGGTAGGCTTCTTCTGCGGAGCGTACCTCGTCGCGACGAGTAGCAAACCCCAGGTTCATTTCCCGGGTTATAAGTTCGGCCCCCACATTGGAGGTCATCAGCAAAATTGTATTGCGGAAATCAACCCGTCTCCCTTTAGCATCGGCCAAGCTCCCGTCCTCCATAATCTGCAGGAGCATATTGAAGGCCTCGGGATGGGCCTTTTCGATCTCATCGAGAAGGATCACTGAGTAGGGGCGACGGCGAACGGCTTCGGTGAGTTGCCCCCCCTCTTCATAGCCGATGTATCCCGGAGGAGCACCCACCAGGCGGGAGACATTGTGTCGCTCCATAAACTCGGACATATCCAGTTTGAGGAGCGTATCTTCACTTCCAAACATGAACTCGGCCAGGACCTTGGCCAACTCCGTCTTCCCCACCCCGGTAGGACCCAAGAAGATAAAAGTGCCTATGGGACGTTTGGGATCCTTGAGCCCCGCCCGAGCACGGCGCACTGCCTTGGCGATAGTGGCGATGGCCTCGTCCTGGCCTACGATCCGTCTGTGGAGTTCCTCTTCCATAGAAAGAAGCCGCTCCGATTCTTCGGTGGCGATTCGGGTTACCGGGACCCCGGTCCACATCGCAACCACCTCGGCTACATCTTCGGCGGTGACTTGCACTTCTCTCTCCATCGGCCAGGTGAGCTGGAGCAATCCTCCCTCTTCCTCTTTCTCTGGGGCTTCAGTCCCTGCGTTCCCCACTCCCTCGGGAAGGTTAAAGAAGGAGGGCACTTTATACATCCGCACCCGGGAGGCTGCTTCGTCGATAAGGTCGATGGCTTTATCCGGGAGGTGGCGGTCAGTGATGTAGCGGGCGCTCAGATATGCCGCCTGGTGGATAGCCTGGGGCGTAATCTGCACCCCATGGTGCTCTTCGTAGCGGTCCACGATTCCCTTCAGGATCTCGATGGTTTCCTCGATAGTTGGCTCTTCCACCAGGATGGGCTGAAAGCGTCTCTCCAAGGCGGCATCGCTTTCGATGTGTTTACGGTAATCCTCCAGGGTGGTGGCCCCAATGACTTGGATCTCCCCCCGGGACAGGGCCGGTTTGAGGAGATTGGCGGCATCCACCGCACTCCCCGCCGCTCCGGCGCCAACAATCATATGCAATTCATCGATGAAGAGGATGCTCTTGGAACCTTTGAGTTCCTCTAGCACTCTTTTAAGTCTTTCCTCGAACTGGCCACGGTAGATGGTCCCGGCGACTAGAGAGCCCACATCCAGCATCACCAGACGACGGTGGAGAAGGCTAGAGGGGGCCCGTCCGGCGGCGATGAGCTGGGCCAGACCTTCGGCGATGGCCGTCTTCCCCACTCCCGGCTCCCCGATTAAAGCCGGGTTGTTCTTGGTGCGGCGAGAGAGGATCTGAATAACCCGTTGGATCTCTTTCTCCCGACCAATGACCGGATCAAGCTTTCCCTCCTCAGCCAGACTGGTCAGATCTACCCCCAATTGATCGATAAGCGGGGTTTTCACCTCGCGGCGGCGCTGGGGAGCAGGGGTAACATTCTCCATCAAGTAGCGAACCGTTTCCTGTCGCACCTGCTCAGCACTCACCCCCAGACTCTCCAAAACATCGACGGCTATGCCTTCCCCCTCCCGCACCAGAGCCAAAAGGAGGTGCTCGGTGCCAATATAGGGATGGCCTAGCCGCCGCGCTTCCTCTACCGCTAACTCGATTACCCGCTTGGTACGAGGGGTCAAACCTATCTTGCCACTAGTTTTTACCTCTCCCCGTCCGATCATCTCCTCCAAAGCTTGGCGCACCGCATCCCGCTCCACCCCCAGGCTGCGCAGAACCTGAGCCGCCACTCCCGACTCTTCTTGCACCAGACCCAAAAGCAAATGCTCGGTGCCGATGTAGGGGTGGTTGAGGCCTTGGGCCTCTTCCTGAGCCAGGGTTAAAACGCGGCGGGCGCGTTTGCTGAAGCGATCGAACTTGCCAGACATGGAGTATTTCTAATTATAACCTGTATGTCGAGGGATTCCAAATGTCTATGGCCCGGTCTTGGGCAGTGCCCAAACTATTTCTGATTCACCCCAGGCGCTGAAGGCCGCAACCCCCAGCCGCAGCGGCCGACAGGCATTGAGTGGTCCATATACCGTAGTATCCGCCGGCAGATCTTCGATGGCTTGCACCACACCGGAGCAATCCTGTAAGTAAATGCGGAATCCATCTTCGTTATTGGAATTATCTTGCCATTCCAAAAGTAGCCTACCTAATTCTCCTTCCCCCTCCGGAGGGTCTTCATCCAATAAGGGCGGCTGACCAAATGGTCCGGAAACAAATACTTCGCTAGGAGACAGGGGTGTTTGACCTGCTGCATTCTGGCAAGCAACAAACAGTGAAACTAAAAAGATTAGAACAATGGCTGAAAATACCCACCTCTTGCTGAAGACGGCCAGCATTTTACTCTCGTCGCAGGGCTACGGCCTCGATCTCCACCAACCCTCCCCGCGGCAAGCGAGTTACTTGTACTGTAGAGCGGGCCGGAGGATCTGCCGGGAAAAACTCGGCGTACACTGAATTCATCGCCGCAAAATCATCGAGGTTAGTCAAGAACACGGTGGTTTTTACTACACGATCAAGAGAACCACCCCCCGCCTCGAGCACTGCGCTCAGGTTGTTGAGGGCCTGCCGGGTCTGCGTGGCGATGTCCCCGGCGATGAGTTCGCCACTATGGGGATCGACCCCGATTTGTCCCGCGGCAAAAATATAGCCTCCCCCTTCAACTCCCTGAGAATAAGGACCTTGGGCTTGAGGGGCCTTGGCAGTGTGGACTATTCTCTTCTCCATCCCAACTATTCTATAGACTAGAAATATAAGAAGTCAAGAGTACTATCGGGTCACTATGTTTAACAATTTCTCCGCTACGTATATCACCCGGGTGATACTTCTCCCGGAAATGTGTTTTTCCACGCGGGGACTGGCCAAAGCCCGCTTCCGAGCCTCGCTTTCGCTTATCCCTCGGGCGAGTTCAATCTTATCCCGCACCCGGCCATCGACCTGGATAACCAAAGTGAAATTTTCTTCCTGAGCCAGGGCGGGATCCCATTTTGGCCAGGGGGCGAGATGGATGCTCTCTTTGCGTACCCTCTTCTGCCATAGTTCTTCGGTGATGTGGGGGGCAAAGGGAGCGAGGAGCTTCAACATGGCTTCTACCGCCTCCTCGTAGGCCGGAGTCCGGCCCGAGGATTGCAGATGGTCCGCGGCGTCATTGGAGAGTTCCATTATGGCACTGATCGCGGTGTTGAACCCGAAATCCCCAATATCTTTCGTTACCTTGCGTATCGTCTGATGGGTCTTGCGCAAAAGATCCTGCTCATCAGTTTCGGAGGCCGCTTTCTTAGGGCGACCCTTGGCCTGGGCCAGCTGCCAAACCCGCTTTAAGAAGCGATAAGGCCCCTCAATCCCCTGATCGGTCCATTCGGCGTCCTTGTCCGGAGGAGCGAGGAAAAGGACATATAGCCGGCCAGTGTCTGCCCCATAGGTTTCGATAGTCTCGTCGATGGAAACCACGTTGCCGATAGACTTATGCATCGCCGCCCCATCCTTAGTCACCATCCCGTGGGTGAAAAGGCGCATAAAGGGTTCATCAAATTTTACAAGACCGATGTCCCGCAGAACCTTGATGAAGAAGCGGGAATAGAGCAAATGCAATATGGCATGCTCGATCCCGCCGGTGTACTGATCCACCGGCATCCAATAAGATGCCTTCTGGGGATCGAAGGAGACAGTTTTATTGCGGGGATCGATGAAGCGCAGGAAGCACCAAGACGAATCGACAAAGGTATCCATAGTATCCGTCTCCCGTCGTGCCTGATGGGGACCGCGGGGACAGGTGACATTCACAAACTCGGGGACTGTGGCCAAGGGGGATTCTCCCCTACCGGTAGGGGAGAAATCCACATTATCGGGGAGGAGCACCGGCAGGTCCTCCTCCGGGACGGGAACGATACCATGCTCATCGCAGTAAATGATGGGGATGGGGGTCCCCCAGTAGCGCTGCCGGCTGATCAGCCAATCCCGCAGTCGATACTGTACCCGCCGTTGGCCGATACCCCTCCTTTCTATCTCATCGGCAACCCGCTCCATCCCCATTTTGGAGGGGAGGCCGCTGAAGGGGCCGGAATTAACCATTGTCCCCTCCTCCAAATAAGCCTCGGCCAGCGGGCCCCCACTCCATCCTGGGGGAGCAATAACCACCGGGATAGGCAGCCCATACTTTTTGGCAAAGGCAAAGTCCCGGGTATCGTGAGCGGGGACGCCCATTACCGCTCCGCGGCCGTAGGTAATAAGTACATGGTCGGCGATATATATGGGCTCTTCTTGGCCATTTAAGGGATTTATGGCATAGGAGCCAACAAAAACCCCATCTGGCTCGCGTTCTGTGGAGAGTCTGTCGATTTCTGTGGCCCGTAGCGCCTTCCCAATATAAGCCTCCACTGCCGTGCGGTGTTCAGGAGTTGTCAGTTCCTTTGCAAAGGGGTGTTCCGGGGCGAGGGCGACGAAGCTCATTCCGTAAACGGTGTCGATGCGGGTAGTGAAAACTGGAATCTTCACTTGGCTACCTTTGACCGGGATTTCAAATTCCACTCCCGGGGAGCGGCCGATCCAGTTCTCTTGCATCACTTTTACCCGCTCCGGCCAATACTCTAAGGTTTTTAGGTCCTCCAGGAGTTCATCGGCGTAGGCGGTGATTTTGAGGAACCACTGCTCCAATTCCCGCTTTTCGACAATCGCCTCGGGGTGGCGCCAGCAGCGGCCGTTTACTACCTGCTCGTTGGCCAAAATCGTGCCATCGGCCGGGCACCAGTTGACCCAAGCTTTGGCCTTATAAGCCAGTCCTCGCTCATACATCTTCAAAAAGAACCACTGGTTCCAGCGGTAGTATTCGGGATCGAAAGAAGTCACCTCTCGCCGCCAGTCGTAGGACATCCCGGTGCGCATGAAATCCTTTTTCATCTGGGCGATGCTGGCCTTGGTCCATTCCCGGGGGTGGATGCCCTGCTTTAGCGCCGCATTTTCCGCAGGAAGCCCGAAAGCATCCCAGCCCATGGGATTTAGTACCTGATAGCCCTGCATCCGCTTGAAGCGGGCTATAACATCGGCGATGGAGTAACTGCGGATATGCCCCATATGCAGTTCCCCGGAGGGGTAGGGGTACATCATCAGGTTATAGAATTTGGGATGGGAAGGATCCACCTCCGCCTCATAGATATGGGACTCAGACCATCGCTTCTGCCACTTAGCCTCGATCTCCATGGGGATGTATTTGTCCACCGCCGACTTCTTGGTGGCAGGTAAGATCCGGGATTTACTAGTTTTTCTACTTTTAGGTGATCTCTGACGAGACATCAATCTCCGCTTATTTCTGCTTTCTTGAAAATGTATCTACAAATCTTGATCGTAGATCCTCTAATCTACCCCCAAAACCGATATTAAGATGAGAATCCAGGTTAAGGGCAGCTTCAAGCAGACACTGGAAGGACACACCCATAGATCCTGCATAACTTGAAGGCAGAGGAGGCATCCATTTTATCTGATTCTCCTCGATGGACAAGGCCCGAGCAATTCCAGCCACTCCACCGTGTACCCAATCAGAAAATGGACTATACAGCTTCTCGTAGAGTGGGGCGCCGCCAGTTTCATCGCACATCTGTCTAACGGTAATTCCTTCATGCCAGTTCCGGAAATAGGGATCCTCAATGGGCAAGGCATTCCCCTTGTGCTCGCCTTAACTCCATCGTTCTCCAATCTTCAACATAGACAAAGCCTCGCCACTGAAACGCCCTCTTTTGCTTATCCTTTGCCACCCATTTCAACTGACATAGCCCTTCAATCATTAGGCGAGCAATCGCTTCTGCATCTCTACCTAATTCATTCTCAACCAAAATCGTAATTGCCTTTGCGTGCTCCAGGAATTTGGCGAGAAAGCATACGGTCATAAACGCGTAGTGATCATTTTGTCCGAAGCGAGTACCGGAAATCACCTCGGTAGCAAGATCTATGGCTTCTGACAAGAGCTGCTTTAGATCAGCAATATCGCGCTGAGCTCTTTGTTCTAGATCATTTACCATTAGTTCTCCAGATTTGGCTGTGGAATCTCTTCCTCGCTTGACTAAAATTGCAAAGAACCCCTCCGCCCAGGGACGAAGGGGTTGCTCCGCGGTACCACCCTGATTGATAGCGTCCCGGCTTTTAGTCGGGACTAGGTGGAGCAGAGGGGATTCGAACCCCTGACCTTCTCAATGCCATTGAGACGCGCTCCCAGCTGCGCCACTGCCCCACGCACTATCCACTTTCCAGGCATAACGGCCCGGCCCCGTCGCCGACTACTAGGGCACTGAGCAACCTGCTTTTCCACCCCTCGCCGGCGCGGCTCCCAGGCGAGTTCGGCCCAACCCCTAATGTTGCGATGAAGAAATTCAGGCTTGCACCCACCGCCTGATCTCTGGGGGATGGCCTACTGCTCCTGTTCTTCGCCTTTTATGCCCCTCGCAAATAGAAAGGAGAGGCTAGTTTTTAAAGGTTCCGCCTCTTAGTAGGTGGAGACAGGGGGATTCGAACCCCCGACCTCCTCGATGCGAACGAGGCGTTCTCCCACTGAACTATGTCCCCAGAGGCTAGGATAAAAAGTATAGCCAAGTCCAGAGGGCTTGTCAAGGCATAGACGGAACTCAATCGACCGTGAATGCAATTTTCACATTGGCCCGGAACTCCACGAGCTTATTATCTTTGATCACTGCGGTCTGGCCAACCAGATCCGCTCCTATGATATTGTGGATGGTCTCCGCCGCCTTAGCCACCGCCATTTTGGTGGCTTCCTCCCACCCATTGGGAGAGGAGCCCACCAATTCGATGACCTTAATCACCGCCATTCTATCACCTCCTCCTGCTCATTATATCATCCCCTGCCGCCCCTTGCGTCTCATTTACTGACGCCCAAAAGCACTGCCGCCGCGGCGGGCAAAGTGAGAGGATATGGTTCATCCACCTCCGCAGCAGGATAGACCTCGCCGGTGAAAAGATCAATCAGGCTGGCGGCAGAAAAGGGGAAAGTGGCAATTGTCACCTCGCGGTTTTCATCGGCAAAGTTAAAGATAGCGACGAGCGTCTCCCCATCAACGGAACGGATGAACCCCCAAGGTCCGGCACCTGAAACCTCCAGTTCAAGAATAACGATTTCTCCCCTGCTCAAAGCCGGACGGCTGCGACGTAGGGCGAGGGCATATCGGTAGAAGTTGAGTAAAGATTCGGGGTCTGTCTCTTCTTCTTCAACCGATATTCCATCATCCGGCTGATTCCAGCGATCCTCGGGACGAAACCAGGTGGTCTGGCCGGGGCCTTCTTGGTCTGCGTACCAATCCATCGGCTCGCGGCGGTAGTTGTCCCAATGCGGCGGCCCCCCCTTCTGCCCCAACATACCGATCTCCTCCCCATAGTAGAGCATCACTGGGCCGGGAAGTGTTGCTAGAAGAGCAGCCGCCAGCCTTTCCCGTACTACATCCCCCGCGACCTCCGAGGCGATGCGGTTGGTGTCATGATTGCTCATAAAGCGCAGAGCAATGGCTTCCTCTGGAAAACGCTTTCCCTCTTCTTCCAGGAGGACAGTCAAGAGACCAGAGCGTTTTTTACCGGAAAGCAGTCCATCACCATTGAAGTTTTGGTCCCCTTGTAAAAGCTCGGAGAGAGGGAAATCGAAGAGGGCATCAAATTGGTCCGGGAAGAATCGGGCCAAGTCTGCGGGATTGTGCACCCAGGTTTCCCCCAGAAGGACTGCCTCCGGATCGACGGCCTTCACCCGCTGGCGAAGGGTGGAGAAGAATTCCTGAGGCGGGAAGGTGGCATTATCGATACGAAACCCATCCACCCCATCGGAATAATTACCGTCTCCATCCAGGTCCAGCCAGAAGAGAGCGGCCTGGACTAGATACTCCACCACCTCTGGATTGAAGTGGTTGAAACGAGGCATGTCCTCGATCCCAGCAAAACTGGCATAGAGGGTATGAGCCTCATTGGTCCAAACGAACCAATCACTGTACTCGGAACTAGGGTTGCGGAAAGCATCTCGAAAAAAGGGATGCTCATCGGAAAGGTGGGAGGGGACAAAATCCAGAATGATCCACATCCTCCGAGCATGGGCTGCAGCTACCAATTCCTGCAAGTCTTCTAGAGTCCCGTAATCGGGATTGACGGCGAAATAATCGATGACATCATAGCCGTGGGCCGAGGGGGAGGGAGAGATGGGCATCAGCCAGATAGCATTGACTCCCAAGGATTCCAAGTAATCGAGGCGAGAGGTGATCCCATCCAGATCGCCAATCCCATCCCCATCGGAATCGGAGAAGGAGCGGACGAATATTTCATAGAGCATTGCCTCCCGGAACCAGGCCGGGGTGGTATAGGGGATGAAGGTGGGTGTAGGAAGGATAGTGGAAGTTGCTTGCGAGATCGGAGTGGCGGGAGGGGTAGGGGCGGGGACCGGGCTACAGGCCAGGGCCAAAGCAAGGATAGAAACGAAGAAGCCCAGGGTAGTGGCTCTCATTAGCTTGAAAAAAGCGGGCCGATGGCGAGATTAACCTTTGATCCCGCCCACGGTTAGCCCAGAAACGATATAGCGCTGCAAAGCGAAGAAAAGGATGAGGATAGGGATGGACATAACGATGGACATGGCCGCAAACTCAGACCAGGGGGTGGCGAACTGCCCTTGCATGGAGCGCAAGGCCATGGCCAGGGTAAAACGGCTGGGGTCTTCCAAGAAGGTCCAGGCCAGGATGAACTCCGTCCATCCGGTCATGAAACTGAAAAGGATGGTCACTGCCAGGGCCGGGGTGGAAAGGGGGAGGATGATGCGCAAGAAGGTCTGGGTGACACTCGCCCCGTCGATGAGCGCTGCCTCTTCCAGTTCCTTGGGCACCGTATCGAAGTAGCCTTTAAGGTTCCACACCGCAAAGGGCACCGCCCCCGCGGCATAGGCCACCGCCAAACCAATGAGAGTGGTACGGAGGGATTCATCCCCGATCTTGACCTGGCTGAGAAGGACATATAAGGGGGCCAGAGACCCGGTGCTGGGCAGCATCAAAAGGACAATAAATCCCAGCATCCCCGCCTGGCGACCGATGAAACGAAAGCGAGAAAAGGCATAGGCCGCCGAGGCTCCGGTGACTACCGCAAAGAGGCTGGTCCCCAAAGCGACAAAAATGCTGTTGAGTAACAAGCGAGAGAAGGTCATACAGGAGGAGACATCGCTGGGGTTACTGCACAAGAGTTGAAAGGGTTCGAAGAGGATCTTCTGGAAAGAGCCGAAGGAGGCCCCGGGGGGGATGAGGGTCAGCTCCAGCGGCTTATCGATGTCCCGGGGATCAAGGGCCATAGAGAGGGTCCATAGCACCGGGAAAAGGACCACCGCCGTTATACTCAAGAGAAAAGCCTGGATCCCAACCTGGCGGAGGATGTCTCGCCAGACTTTGGCCTTAGGCGACATCATAGGCCTCCGTGGCCTTGGTCACCCGGTTGTTGATCAGGGTGATGATGAGCAGGATAAAGAAGACCACAATGCTGAAGGCCGCAGCCACCCCATAGATCCTCTGCTCCTGCACCAGTTTGAAGGCCTGGGTGATGAGGATTTCGGTGCGGCCAAAGGGTTCCCCCTCGGTGACGAAATAAATGACATTGAATTGATTAAAAGTCCAGATCGTGCCCAGCATGATCGCCGGAACCATCGCCGGACGGATGAGGGGCAAGGTTATGTTCCACAACTGTTGCCAGACCGAGGCCCCGTCCAGCCGCGCCGCTTCATAGAGTTCTTCCGGGATGGCCTGCAGGGCCCCGGTGGCCACCACCGCCATAAACGGCCATCCCAGCCAGATATTGGTCAGGAGCACAGCATAGAAAGCGAGCGGAAGAAAGCTCAAAGCACCACCGATGGGCGGCTGGGTCTCCAGGATCCAGCGAATATTGGTGGGAAAGGCAGTGCCCAATTGTAGGTTTATCTGTTCCAAGAGCTGGTTAAAGGCTCCAAACCGCTGATCGTACATATTCTTCCAGGTGAGGGCGGTGATGTACCCCGGGAGAGCCCAGGGGATGACAAACAGGGCGCGGTAAAACCGCCGGCCAATTACCATCTTGCTATTGAGCACCAGGGCGATAAGGATGCCCAGGGTGACATGGAAGAAAACATTGCTCACCGTCCAAGTGATATTGAAAGTCAGTAGTCGCAGGAAATCATAGTTCTCTAAAGCCAAAGAACTGGTTACTACCTTGATGTAGTTATCCAGGGCAACAAAAGCCGGGGCGAAGCGTTCCCAAGTGGCAGGATTAAAAAGATTGAAGCGCAGGTTGGCGATGCGATAGTTGGTAAAGGACATTCCCACTTGATAAAACTGGGGGAAAAAGGAGATAAGGGCCATAATCGCTCCCGCCGGGGCGATATAAGCCCAAGCCATAGAAGAACGGCGCAGCCTCTGCCGCAACCCAAAACCTAACCTCGTCCGGAAAACCGGACGCGCCAGCGTAGGAACTGCCATCCTTAATTCACCTTTCCTACCTGTTAACCAATGGCGGGTGTCCCGATTTAGTCGGGACACCCGCCATGGTCACAATTTGCTATCCGCCGCGGATCTCAGCTACTTTGGCGGTAACGGCATCGAAGGCTTCCTGGAGGGCTGTGGCGGCATCCGCCCCCTCCTCCACCACCTTCTTAACCGCATTGTTCATCGGATCCCAGTAGGCTCCCATCTCCGGGATCACCGGGAAAGCGGTGCCTCCGGCGAAAGCGGCCACCGATTCCTGCATCAAGCGATCGGTGAGCTCCACCCCAGATATGGCCGGGATGTGGGCGGCCTTAGAGGGATCGGCGAGGAGAGCCTGGGCCTCAGAAGAGAGGAAGAACTTGATGAACTCCACCGAGGCTTCCAAGTCGGTGGCACTGAACTTGGCATTTCCACTGGGCCGAGCCGCCTCCAGGGCATTGGCGCTGAGGTAGATGTTCTCGGTCTGGACATATCCGGAGAGAGAAGAGGGCCAGGGGTCGATGGCCAAGTTGTCGACACCGATGGCCTCGGCCAGGGCCGAGGTATTCCAGGTGCCGTCGATGATGACCCCCACCTGACCGGTCTTGAAGAGGTTGACTTCATCATCGGTATAATTGGTCACCTCCCCCGCATCCTGGAAGGAGGCAAGGAGGTTAAGCCAATCAACTCCGTACTGGTCGTTGAAGGCAGGATCCCCATCCTCGTCCATCAGCGCACCACCCAGAGCGTTAATGTGCGCCGCGGAGAAGAAGAAGCCATACTCCAAGAAAGAGCCCATCGTATCGCCTTGGGTCGCCGCCTGGGCATTGGCCACAAGGTCCTCAAAGGTAGCCGATGCTTCGGGAACGATACTCGTATTGCGGAACATCACCACCCCTTTGATGGTCTGGGGCAGGCCAATGAGGGCGCCATTGTACTGAACAGCTCCAAGAGCCGCAGGGTTGATGGTGCCCAAGAAGGCATCGTCCATGAACGGCGAGAGATCGGCCACCAGATTGGCATCGAAGAGGGCCGGACCCCAGTCCGCGGCCCCGATAAGCACCGTGGGCCCTCCCCCAGTTGCTACCGCGGTCTCGAACTTACCCCGCAGATCATCGAAGGGGGTATAGAGAACATCAAACTGCACCTCGGGGTAGAGGGCCTGGAAAGCGGCGATCACCTCAGTGAGGCTGGCGATCTCATTTTCTTTCCAGGCGTGCCAGAGGGTCACCGTCCCCGATAAGGTGGGTTCTGGGGTAGCAGTCGCCTCCGGGGGCGTCGGGGGCTGGGGGGGCGGGGGGCCTGGGGTACAAGCCACAACCGCAAGCACTAAAAT
>JACPPX010000134.1 GCA_016190785.1 Chloroflexota bacterium | reverse complement strand
CTGGGGGGAGGGTAGTGGGATTTGTAGCGGAGCCTGAGGAAGGAGTTCGGGATGATCCACGAATTTGGGATCGCTCCCTTGCACCCCCACCAAGTCCCGCAATTTATCCAGGGCTTCTCCAGAGCGGAGGGCAGCGAGAAGAATCTGCCTGGCATGCTTGTCGTTGCCCGCCTTCTCTGCCAAGATAAGCATTTGGCCAGCCACGGCCAGGGAGTGCTCCAGGAAGTCGGCGGGGCCTTGACCGCGCAAAGTATCAATTGCCTCCTTGACCTCCAGGGCATTGCCCACCGCCATCCCCAGGGGTTGTTCCATATCAGCCAGCACTGCCGCCATCTTTTTGCCCGCTGCCTCTCCGATCTCAATCATAGCCTGGGCCAACTTCCGAGCCTGAGGCAGGGTTTTCATAAACGCCCCGCTACCGGCTTTCACATCCAGGACGATCCCTTCTGCCCCCGCCGCCAATTTTTTGCTCATGATGCTTGAGGCGATGAGGGGGAGACACTCCACGGTGGCCGTGGCATCCCGCAGAGAGTAGAGGATACCGTCCGCCGGGGCTAGATCCGCAGATTGCCCAGCGACCACAATCCCGTAGCGGCGCAGATTTTCCTTGAACTGGGCTACGCTCAAATCCACGCGGAACCCGGGAAATGACTCCAATTTGTCTAGTGTCCCTCCCGTAAACCCCAGGCCGCGGCCAGACATTTTGCCGACGGGAACTCCCGTGGCGGCAACCATTGGAGCCACAACCAGTGTGGTTTTATCCCCCACTCCTCCGGTAGAGTGCTTATCGACTACAAAGGGCGCCATATCCCGCAGGTCCATTACTTCACCAGAGTGGGCCATGGCCAGGGTGAGATCAACTGTTTCCTGTTTGCTCATCCCGTTGAGATAAACGGCCATCAGCCAGGCGGTGATCTGATAATCGGGGATCTCGCCATGGGTGGCGCCCCGGATGAAGAATTCAATCTCCTCGGCGGTGAGGACTCGCCGGTCTCTTTTCTTGGCAATCAGATCAATAACGCGCATTCAGATTTCTCTACCTTACAATCATAACATTAATGCTTTGCTTAGTCTAAAGACAGAACAGCTAAGTCGCCGTATAGGAAAAAAGAACGAGGGCTTTTCCCTCGTTCGTATACTATTTGAAGTCAGCCGAAAATCAGGGGCGGGATTCGAAACCAGTTTTCCTTGCCAAAAGGGCAGCCTCAACTCGGCTCCGGACCTGAAGCTTTTGCAGGATGTTGGTCATATAGTGCTTCACCGTTTTTTCGCTCAGGCCCAGGCGGAGACCAATCTCACGGTTGGTCATGCCTTGGGAAACCAGTTGCAATATATCTCGCTCTCGATCGGTTAGCTCGTCCAGAGGCCCGGGCTTTTCCGGCGTACCCCTGTCTTTCCACTCCAGAAGCAAGCGGGTAGCCAAACCAGGGGTCACATAAGTTTCTCCACTGTGTATAGCTCTTATCAGATTTGCCAGTTCCCTGGCAGGTAGACCTTTTAAGATATATCCTTGGGCTCCGGACTTCAAGGAAGCCAGTAAATCGTCCTCGTCCTCCGATACCGTAAGCATAATGATCTTGGTTGCAGGGCAGGAAACTGATATGGCCTGCGCTGCCCTGACTCCTCCTCCCTTGGGCATGGCAATGTCCAAAAGGATGACATCCGGCAGAAAATCTTGGGCCAGACGCAGTGCCTCCTCTCCATCGTGACCTTCGGCTACGACCTCTATATCCGCCTCCTCTTCAAGGGTGCGATGCACTCCTTCACGGAACAGGGGATGGTCATCGACTACAACCACCCGCAATTTAGTCACCTCCACGCCCATTTTCCTCCACGGGGACATGGATAGAAAGCCGCGTCCCACGGCCAGGGAGAGAACTGATGGAGAAAACTCCACCCAACATTTCCACCCGTTCTCTCATAACTGCCAAACCCAGGTGATCGGACGGCCTATCCGAGGCAAGTGGATCTAACCCCGGTCCCTGATCCTCTACCTCTACCTGGAGGTAGGTGCCCATGTTCTGAGCTCGAACTATCACCCCTTGGCCCCCCGCGTGACGATGGGCGTTAGAAAGTGCTTCCTGGAGAAGGCGATAGATCGTTACTTTCACTGCCAGGGGGACTTGCTCGGGTAGATTCGTGAGTTCCACAACTACCCGGTCACCGGTTTTCTGCCCATGTTCCCAAATCGCCAATCGGATCAAATCCGGCAACGAACGCTCCTCCAAACCTGGCAGACGCAATCCAGCGGAGATGCCTCTCACCTCATGGAGGGCACTTTCCAAAGCGTTATGGATGAGCCCTAAGTCCTCCCGGGCCGGACGCTTAGGGTCGTTGAACAGTGGACAGATCTGACATCTTCGCGCCAGGGCGTCCAGGCGCAGCAGAGCCAGGCCCAGGTCTTGGGCTGGCCCATCGTGCAAGTCGCTGCTTACTCGGCGCAAAAAGCGCTCGTTAAGGGCGGTAGTGCGTGCCGCCGCTTTCCTAACCTTTTGATGGAGGGCTTCATTCTGAGTCAGGAGCTCCGTAAGCTGCTGGACTCGAGCCTTCAATTCACCGCTCTGTTGTAAGATAGTATTGCTGCCCCGCCGCACTATCCCCGCCAGAACTACGTACAGGATCAGGCCGACACCACCCACGATAAGCCAACTGCGGGCCTGCGCGGTGCCAACCTCTGCTTCCAACTCATCCGGCAGTTGGTAGAACTCGGAGACGGCTACTACCTCCTCGCCTCCCGGGATGCGCACCGGAGCGTAGGTTTCCAACAGGCGATCCCACCGGGCTTGCTCAGCGATATTCTCCGATTCCTG
Source organism: Chloroflexota bacterium (assembly GCA_016190785.1). Classification (GTDB taxonomy): domain Bacteria; phylum Chloroflexota; class Anaerolineae; order UBA7937; family JACPPX01; genus JACPPX01. The sequence goes on along the minus strand of JACPPX010000134.1, from coordinate 981 downwards.
CAAATCGCTGATCCGCGAGAAAATCTCTCCCGCCAGAGCCCGGCGCAGACCTTCACCAATAGGAAAAGCCTGTCCTTGTAAGTCGGGAGCGGTGCTGAAGAGGATTTGTCCTTGAGCGGACCAGACCTTGAAAGCCACAATCCGCCGTCCGAGAGGGGTGGCCCGGAGGAGGGCATCCAGATGGCCAAAATGCACAGCTGATACCTCGCCTCCCTGCGCCAGTTCGACTAGGTGAGGGGCTACAAAGCTATCTACATACAGGGCAGTGACCGCGGCGGTGCGGTGAACTACCCCGGATTCGATCTGCTGACCCACCCACCAGCCCAGAACAACCATAGCCACCACCACGGTAACTAGGTGGGTGATTAGGAACTGACGCGCCAGGGTCCAGCGGCTACTCCAACTAGCCAAAGTGACCATTGAACACCTCCTCACGTCCCCTTACAAGCCCATTGTAGCATGCTGCTCACGGAACGGGTAGGGACCAAAGTACCCGAAAACCCCCGACCAAGGTCCAGGTGTAAATTTGGTCTTTGGCCCGTTGTGGTCGGGACTGTCCCTGCAAGATAATCGCATACAGAAAGGAGGTCCAGAATGGACCGCAAAAAGTTAATCGGTTTGTCGGCCATGCTCCTCATCCTGGTCCTGACCGCGGCCAGCTGTGCCACAGGGACGGGGGGCGTAATTGTCCCCGCGGAGCGGACCGTCTACATGGCTGCGGTGGAGCCCAAGGGCGGGACCAATGTCAGTGACGAGCCCTTCCCAGTCATCGCTCTCCCTGAGGGCGGAGGCTATGGTCTTAAGCCTCCGGACGACACCGGGCGCTGGGAGGTGGAGACCTACCGCTGGACCCCGGGGACCATTGTGGTGAACCAGGGGGACGAAGTCACTCTGGAGATCATCGGCATAAACGGCAGCGAGCATCCTAGCACCATTGAAGGGTACGATCTATCCTTCGTGGTCAAGCGCGGGGAGATCACG
>JACPPX010000131.1 GCA_016190785.1 Chloroflexota bacterium | reverse complement strand
GAGCGGGACCTGGTGCCCATCCAGAAGGCGCTGGACGAGTACTATGAGCGGATTGAGTATCTCTACTCTCACCGCGGGGAGACGATTGGGTTGCCCAGCGGATTTATTGATCTGGATAAACTCTTGGGGGGGCTCCAGCCCGCGGATCTGATAATTATTGCTGGTCTGAAGTGGATGGGCAAGACCTCACTAGCTCTGACCATGGCTGATAGCATTGCGCGGCGGGGCAAGGCGGTGGCGCTCTTCAGCCTGGAGATGCCGGCGGAGCAGGTGGTGCAGCGGCTGGTTTCCTCGGCCACTGGCTTGGAATCGCCGCGCTTGCGCGGTGGAGACATCCGCGAGGCGGAACTTTCTAAAGTCTTTGAGGCTATGGGGGAATTATCCAAGATGCGGATATTTATCGATGACACCCCGGCGATCAGCCCTCTGGAGCTTAGGGCCAAGGCGCGGCGGCTCCACGCCGAGCACGGTCTGGACCTGGTGATCGTGGATTATCTGCAACTGATGCGGGCCGGGATCCGGGCCGAGAATCGGGTGCAGGAGGTCTCTTATATCTCCCGCCAGTTGAAATCCCTGGCGCGGGAACTGGAAGCCCCCTTGGTGGCGGTCTCCCAACTCTCGCGGGCGGTAGAACTGCGGCATGACAAACTCCCCGTCCTCTCGGATCTCAGGGAATCTGGTTCTATCGAGCAGGATGCGGATGTGGTGATCTTTATCTATCGCGAGGCGGTGGGGGAGGACGAAGCGGAGCGGGCTAATGTGGCGGATATAATGGTGGCCAAGCACCGCAATGGCCCCACCGGTAAACTGCAACTGGTCTTCCTCAAATCCCAGACCAAGTTTGTGGATGCTTTGGTGGATAAGCGGGCAGGGAAAGCGCCGGCGAGGGCTTGATAGATGCCGCCGAAGAAATCATTCCCCGGTTTTCCGGAAGGAGCGGTGCGCACCACGGCCATTCCCGATGTCTTCTTTGCCCAGCTCTTGGAATCCATCGATGACCTGGCCGAACTGAAGCTCACTCTCTTTTTTTTCTGGCTCATCGGGCGACAGAAGGGATCGCTGCGTTATCTCACCCACTCCCAACTTGGGGAAGACTCCACTTTACTCGCCTCCCTGAAATTTCCGGGGCGGAAGCCGGAGGATGTTCTATCCGAGGCCCTGGAACGGGCCGTCTCGAGGGGGACCCTGATCCACCTCAAGAACGAGAAGGAGTCATTTTATTTTATTAACGATGCCCCATCGCGGCGGGCAGTGGCCAAGATCTTGGCCGGGGAATTCACCCCGGAAGGGGCGCGGGATCTAAAAGAGCCGGGGCTAGAAAAAGAGCGGCCCAACATCTTCACCCTCTATGAGGAGAATATCGGGCTCTTGCAGCCGCTCATCGCTGAGGAACTGCGGGAGGCGCAGGCCACTTATCCTGCGGCCTGGATCGAAGAAGCCTTCACCATTGCGGTGAAGAAAAATCGGCGGAATTGGCACTATATCCAGAACATTTTGGAGCGCTGGGCGCGGGAAGGGAAGGAAGGTTTTGAGCCGGGAAGTGAAGAATCTCGCTACCGCTACATCCGCGGAAAGTACGCCGACATCGTCAAGCACTGAGCCCCAGCCCGATGCCACCTGCCCCATCTGCGGCGGGTTAGGGTATGTACGGCTCGATGCTCCCTTGGGCCATCCCGATTTTGGGCGGCTTGTGCCGTGCTCCCATCGCGCGGCGCAGCTGGCGGACAAGCGGCTGGAGGATCTGCGCAAGGCTTCCAACCTGCAATTTCTCTCCCATATGACCTTTGCCACTTTCCGGCAGGAGGGATATGGACTTCCTCCCCGGCAAGAGGAGATCCTGAAGCGGGCTTATGATTTGGCCAAGGCCTTCGCCGATAATCCCCGGGGGTGGCTGGTGTTGAGCGGGCTGGCCGGGGTGGGAAAGACCCACCTGGCGGCGGCCATCGCCAACCAGCGGCTGGAGCAAGGGCATCTCGTGCTTTTTGTCTCCCTCCCTGATCTTTTGGACCATCTCCGTTCTTCATTTATCCCGGATAGCGAGGCGGCCTATGATGAACGGTTGGAGGCGGTGCGCACCGCCCCTCTTTTGGTTTTGGACGATGTGGGGACCCAGACTGTTACCCCCTGGGCGCAGGAGAAATTGCATCAGATTTTGAACTATCGCTATCTGGCACAGATGCCCACGGTGATCGTCACCCAAAGCTCTCTGGAAGAGCTGGACTCCCGGCTCCGCTCCTGGTTAGGAGATCCGAGTTTATCGCAAGTTTACCGCCTGGAGGTGCGGGATTTCCGGGCGGCGGGCCAGCCCAGTGCCGAGGCGCTGAATGTTTTGCACCTCTATGCCGATAAAACTTTTGAGAACTTTGAATTCCGTCACGGGGAACTCAGCGCCGAGGAAGAGGGTAACCTGCGCAAGGCAGTGGAGTATGCCCGGGCCTTTGCCGCCGAGCCGGGGGGTTGGCTGGTTTTCAGCGGGGAGTATGGGTGTGGAAAGACTCACTTGGCGGCGGCTATCGCCAACTATCGAATGCAGCAGGGCCACCCGGTGCTGTTCATTGTGGTACCCGACCTCTTGGACCATTTGCGGGCGGCTTTCAGTCCCCAGAGCGCGGTGCCCTACGACAAACTATTCGATGAAGTGCGGCACGCTCCGTTTCTGGTTTTGGACGATCTAGGGACGCAGAGTTCAACCCCTTGGGCTCAGGAAAAACTTTTCCAGGTCTTCAATCATCGTTATGCCGCCAAGTTGCCCACAGTAATTACGATGCGCGAGTCGCTGGAGGAGTTGGAGGAGAAGGAGCCGCGGCTGGCCTCGCGGATGCTGGATCTTTCGCTTTGCACCCCCTGGGCGATTTTAGCCCCCAGTTACCGCGGCTCGCGGCGCTCTAAGTCCAAATCTCGCCGATAGTAGGATTATTTTTTCGGGGAGAAGGGGATGGAAATTTCCAATTTCCAATTTCCAATTTCCAGTTTCCAGTTAGTTGCTAGTTTCTAATTTCCAGTTGAGGAGAAAAAAAGAGAGGGTAATAAGCTGAAAGCCTAGGCTAGTGGTAGACCAAGCACGGCGTGAGCGAGGGATCTCGTTTATTGGAGATCCTTCGCTTCGCTCAGGATGACAGTCCCCCTCATCCTCACCTTCTCCCCCAAGGGGGGCGAAGGGATTTTCTCACCCCCCTTCGCTTTTTTGTTGTATGATTGACCTCCATGGCTTTCGATTATGAGTGGCGAGAAGACCTGATTACCCTGGGCAGTAGAGTGCTGGGTGCGGTCTGGCGTTTCAGTTCTCGCCCAGCATTTCCCTCCTCTCCTCGCTCCCTAATAGTGATCAAGCCCTGCTGTGGGGGGGATGTCCTTCTCTCCACCGCTCTGGTTGCCGCCCTGCGCCGGCACTATCCCGAAGCCAGGATCGATTACGCGGTGGGCTCTTGGTCGCGGCCCTTGCTGGAGAATAACCCTAATATCGATGCCCTGGTAGATTGCGGCCCGGTGGGGAGTGGCCGTTATTCCTGGGCAGAGTACCGGGTATTGGTCGATCGACTACGTTCGGGAGGATATCAAGCAGCCATAGTGCTCGACCGCTCCCCGCTGATCGCCCTCTTGCCTTACTTTGCCGGAATCCGCCACCGGGCGGGACTGGATAGGAAAGGTCGAGGATTTTCGCTCACGCTTGGGGTGGCAGTGCAGGAACTAAGACACGAGGCGGAGACTTATCTTGATGTGGGGCGGGCGATGGGGGTTTTGATCTCCGAGCCCCGCTTGGAGTTTTACCCTTTGCCAGATGATGAGCAAAATGTAGCCGAGTATCTTTCCAGCCTAGGGAATATGTCGAG
>JACPPX010000132.1 GCA_016190785.1 Chloroflexota bacterium | reverse complement strand
TATCCCCAAGCTGCCCCGCAGCCACAGGGGGCGGAGGGGGATGCGCCGCTCGTAGAAGAGTATCCCTCCCACTACCGCCAAGGCGAGGATGGTGAAGAAAACCCCACCGTCTTTGAAGAGGCCAAAAGCAGCCCCGGTGTTGGTCACCAAGGTAAAGGTGAAGATGCCGCGCAGGGCGGGGATGGGGGCCCAGGGTTCCCCAAATTGCAAATTGGTGAGAGCCCATTGCTTGCTCCACTGGTCGGCAAGGAGGACCACTAGGGCCGGGCCCAGGATGCTGTACCATCTCCGGAATAGGCTGGGAGAAGAAACCTCCTGTTTCTCTACTAAAGGACTGGTCTCTTGATTCAACTGCTTTTTCCTCTATCTCTTATTCTAATCTATCGAAACAATCTCGGGGCCGTGATAGCCTATTTCCGCACCACACCCAGGGTCAATTCCTGGCCGTCTATCTTGAATTTGTCCTTCGTTGCCTCAGCCGGCAACTCACCCTCAATGAGCTGCTCTGAAAGGGTTTCCTTGCGGATATAATCTCCTTCCTCTTGGAAGACTTTGCGCAGGCTGTCCCCGGCCTGATAGTAGGTGATTATCCGATCTTGGATCTGAAATCCGGCTTTCTTGCGCAACTCCTGGATGCGGCGTACCACCTCCCGGGACATTCCCTCGCTCTTCAATTCTGGGGTGAGGAGCGTGTTTAACCCCAGGATATATCCGTCCTCCTCGGCGAGGACATAACCTTCTTGTGGAGAGAAGTGATCCGCCAGGGTCAACTGCTTGACATTGAGTTCCTCGAGCAATGGGGTGGCCAATCTCTCTAGTGCCCTCCGCTCCTCAGCAGTCTTGGCTACCACCGCAACCTCGGCCAGGGGCTGGCGCACTTTGATCCCCGCTAGGTTGCGGGCGGCATGACCGATACTCACCACTTTCATCACCAGGGCAATGTCGGCCTCTAGTGGTCTATCGATGAGGGAAGAATCCTCCTCCGGCCAAGCAGTGTGATGCACGCTCTCCGCCGCGGTGGAGTCGATACTCCGCACCAGATTCTGATATATCTCTTCGGCTAAGAAGGGAGTAAAGGGGGCCAGGAGTTGGCAAAGGGTAACGAGGCAGCGGTAGAGGGTGGAGTAAGCAGCATTCTTGTCGGTATCTTTTTCACTTTTCCAGAAACGGCGGCGGCTGCGGCGCACATACCAGTTGGAGAGGTCCTCGACAAAGGATTCGATGACCCGCGAAGCGGTCTCCGCATCATAGCTTTCCAGTGAATCGGTCACGGTGCGGATAGTGAATTGCAGCCGGGAGAGGATCCAGCGATCCAGATCATCCTCGACCGGTTGTGTTTTTTGCGGCGTCCAGCCATCGATGCGGGCATAGGTGACAAAGAAGGAATAGACATTCCATAGCGGAATAAAGAAACGACGCCGCACCTCATCCGTCACCCTGTAGCCAAAGTTGAGGTTAGCCTCCGGCCGCTGCAAGGCATACATCCAGCGAATCACATCCACCCCCACCTTCTCCGCCGCTTCATCGAAGAGGATTAGATTCCCTTTGCTCTTGTGCATCTCCTCCCCCTTCTCGTCCCGCACCGTGGCGTGGCCGAGGACGGTGAGGAAGGGGGGACGGTTTTCCAAAACAGTGCTCATCACCAAAAGGGCATAGAACCAGTTGCGGTACTGGCCAGGGAAGGCTTCGGTGATGAACTGGGCGGGGAACCATCTTTCCCAGTAATCGCGGTGGTGGCGATAGTCGAGGGTGGAGAAGGGGACAATCCCCGCATCCAACCAGGGGTTGCCCACATCCGGGATGCGGGAGGCTACCTCCCCACACTCCTTAAGCCGGATCTTGACCGCGTCGATCCACGGCCGGTGGGGAGAGTGGCCCTCGTATTCCTCCCACCCCTCCACCGCCCGCTCCTTGAGTTCCACCTCGGAGCCGATAACCTCGAAATGGCCGTGGCGGCACTCATAGATGGGCAGGGCCAGGCCCCAGTAGCGTTTCTTGGAGATCATCCAATCCGACATATTTTTCAGCCAGTCCAGCTCCCGCTCCAGACCGAAGTCCGGGATCCAGTGGATCTTCTTGGCCACTTCCATAAGCATGGGCCGCAGCTCATCCATGGAGATGAACCACTCATCCACCAGGCGAAAAACCAGTTCGGTGTGGCAGCGCCAGCACACCGGGTAGCGGTGGGGATAATCCTCAACTTTGTAGAGCAGCCCTTTTTCGCTAAGGTTTTGGACGATTGGTTGGGCCACCTCATCCACCTTCTTGCCAGTGAGCCAGGCAAAGCCCGCGATGAATACTCCGAATTCATCCAAGGGGGCAATCACTGTGAGGTTGTGCTCTTTGCTCAGCAGAAAGTCCTCCTTACCGCAGCCCGGAGCAATATGCACCACCCCCGTCCCTTCTGTCTCGCTTACTTCTTTCCAGAGGATGACTCGATGCTCTACCCCTTTCTGAGGCGGGAGTTCATCGAAGGGGCCAGTGTAGCGCAGCCCCTCGAGCTTTTCCCCAGCAAATTCCTCCAGGAGCTTATAATCACCTTTCAGCACCCCGAGGGCGGCCTTGGCCAGATAAAGATACTCCTCCCCCTGCTGGACTTTGACATAGTGCAATTCGGGATGGACTGCGGCGGCCACATTGGAGGTCAAGGTCCAGGGGGTGGTGGTCCAGACCAGCAGAGATTCTCTCTCTCGATCTAGCAATGGGAATTTTAGAAAAATACCGGCGTGCACTACTTCTTCATATCCCTCGGTGGCGATCTCCATATCGGAGAGGCCGGTGGAGCAGCGGGGACACCAGGGCATAACATCGTGGCCTTTGTAGATCCAGCCTCGCTCATGACAACGCTTCAGGAAAAGCCAGATGGTGTAATTGTTCTCATCGGACATAGTATGATAGGAGTTGTCCAAGTCCATCCAGTATCCCATGCGAATGGATTGCTGGGTTTGGATGGCGGCAAATTTAAGCACCCTTTCTTTACATTTCTCCACGAAGCGGGCAATGCCGTATTCCTCGATGTCCCGTTTGGAGGTGAAGCCCAGCTCTTTCTCCACCTCCACTTCGATCCACAGTCCCTGCCCGTCGAAGCCATTCTGATACCGTGTGGAGAATCCGCGCATGGCTTTGAAGCGGTGCCACAGGTCCTTATAGGTCCGCCCCCAGGCGTGATGAACTCCCATAGGATTGTTGGCGGTGATGGGGCCGTCGATAAAAGACC
>JACPPX010000127.1 GCA_016190785.1 Chloroflexota bacterium | reverse complement strand
TCAATGAGGAAGAGGGCCATCTACTTCTTGCTATGCAGTCTGGACATCCGCTCCTCGCCGGGCCGGCGCAATTCCTCCAGCCAGCGGTGGATGTCCTCTACTGTATTGAGGTCGGGGTGATCCTCATCCTTCCAGGCCCCTGCACCAATCTTGAGCGCCTTCGCCAAGCGGAGCCTTGCCAGTTTCTTCTGGGTGGCCTCGCTGATGAATCGACTCCTCTCCCCTTCAGGGACGGATTCCCGCAGTTCTTCTACCACTTTCTTGGGGAGGAGGACATTGATTCGCTCATAGTCCTTGCTCATATTCATACACCTCATCTGTGTGTAGGATTAGTATATCACAGTCTGATGCGTTTGTCAAGTTGTTGTTCCGCAGGCACGCATGGACAAGTTTCACGCCGTGAATTTTTCAGGAGGTGACCCATGCTAAGCCGATTGGAAATTGAAAACTTGGCCATCATCCAGAGCTGATGCCTCCCCCGCAGATAGCATCTCCGATAGACTGACCGAGAAACCTCTCTTCTGTTGCTAACTAACGGTCAACTATTTGGTGCCTCTCAGCGCTTGGTGCAGGATCAAATACTTGGCATGGGACCACAGGAGAGGCTGCGCGATGGGACCCCAGCGATCAACCCAAGGCTGGTACATCTCCGGGGCGACAAGCGAGTTTGGGACCTGCTCTGGCAGGCGTCCCTCTTCATCCGCCTGCTCCGTCACCCAATTAAGTAGTTCCATAGCCCTCTCCTCGTCCCCCAGTTCGGCATAGTACCAGCCCAGCCAAGCGGTAACGGGAATCCATTCTCCCCCACCGTAGTATGAATCACCAGTATATCTCCGCAGGCCGCCAGTATCGGTCAGCAATTCCTTCTCTATCTGGTGCACTGTTTCTGTCATCATCGGATCTTGGTACGGGAGAAGCCGATAGGGAGTGGACAGACCAAGCAGGCTGCTGTCAACATCTTTGCTTCCCACATATTTAACTGCATGACCCTCTTCGGCCCCGTTGCTCAACAAGAATTCCTTGATCTCTTGGGCGATGCTTTTTAATGTTTCGTCACCCAAGGCCGGGGAGATCGCCCGCAGGCCCCCGGAAATGGCCGCTAGGGTATAGATGTGCACCGCATCGCCATTCTCCTCCCAACAGTCATAACAGGGGCATGGCCAGAGGGTGGCCAGGTAGTCGGCTACCAAGCGGGCGCCTATATACCAGTCCTCCGCCATTGCGCTCTTTCGGTTTATCTGGAGATGTTCGGCCAGGGACCACAGCCAGGTTCCGAATCCGTCCAACTGATGGTTGGGCCACTCGGCATCCGCCTCTTTGCCTGCGGCGGTGAAGCGGCTATGGAGGCAATCTTCCGCGCGAGGCCTCTGCCCGTGCTGTGCCAGCTCTATGCATCTGTGGGCTTTGTCCGCATACTGCGCCACGGTGCCCGCTGCCCAGGTATGGAATTTGGCAGCGCTCTCTGGGTAACCAACTAGGTCCATGGCGTAGGCTACATATGAGCCGTCTCTAAACCAGGCGTAGCGGTAATTGGGGAAACTGGGCGAGGCGAGATAGGCGCCGGAGTACGCCTGATTGGCGAGGATGATCTCCACACTGCTCTGAAAGAGATTCCCCATTGGCCGGTCTCCAACAAAACTCATTTGGCGAACTCCACCACGACTAGGTCCCAGTATTCAAGCCGTGGGATGGTGAATTCGATTTGGCTTCCCTGGAGGTCCGAGCCCCAGCTAAGAGGCAAGAGGCTAGCGCGGGGACTGGGAAAGTCCGGTGAGGCCACCCACACCTGTCTCACCCCCTGTGGAGGCCTATACCTGACTATGAAGTTTTCCAGAGAGGTGGGATCGACTGACAGGAAACTATTCCACTCCGGGGCCTGGATGCCTAACAGGTTGATGAGGCTGATGGCCTGGTGGTTTTGTCCCTTTCTAGCGATAACCCAGACCTTATCGTGATCATTCTCTGGTGAGGTGTTCACCCCTTCAACACTGATCTTGTCCGTAACTTCCTCCGTATTGTCTTGGGCGGCGAGGGCGAGCAGGTTCTCGTACCTCACTGCAAAATCGTAGTAGCGACGGAGTACGCCGGCCAGATCACTACTGACCCGCTGATATTCGGGGAAATATGGATCGGCCAACATGCCACTCAGTTCGCCGAGTTCCATGTGATAGCCTCCGCTGGCGAATATGACCGCATCGGTCAGCCTCACGTTTTGTGGCCTTGCTGGATTAAGATACGCCGCCAGCACCACCGGCTTTCCGCTGCTGGCTCTCTGGCCATTGACGATTAGCTTCCGCAGGTCGCGATAGCGGTTATTTGGTGGCCAGACTTCGATGTAGATGCAATCCTGGTTCGCTCGGGCCACCGTCTCGATGGGCCAGTTGTTGACCGCATTGAAAATCACGGTGGCGTCAGGTCGAACTCCGCTGCCGGTGGTCTTCGCCAGATTGATGAACGCCGGAAAGGCTAGTCGAAGATCCACCGGTTTACCGCTGCCGGCCACTCCTGACCGAGGTTCACCGTACTGATCCAGGTGAAGGCCGTCAAAACCGATCTCCCGCAGGGCTTCGGCAAATTGGACCATCAAATGCTGAGTCCATGCTGACTCAGGGCTTGGGTCCATGATGTAAAGAAAACCATCTCCCAAGGTGAGTGGCTCTTGATTTGCATCAAACAACCCCCAACTGCGGTGAGCCTGGTAGAAGGGAGGAGAAGATCCATAAACCGAGGTGTAGGCCAGGGCCGCTATGTTGCGGCGGTGGGCAGCCTCCACCAACCCTTCTACAGTTCGCCTGGAGCTCTCTCGCCCGAGGAGGTCGCGGTAGGGGTCTTCACTAGTCAAAAGGTCTTCGTGACGGTACATCCAGTCGTAGAATTGGAGGCTGTTGATATGGTAGAGCGCTAGCCAAGCCATCGTCTCTTCAAAATCCTTGCGCCCGGGAGGAAATTCGCATAGGAAACCATAGCGCGGAGCCTGGGCCCAGTGCTCCAATACATCGAAGGCGGTGGAGCAGCGGGCGACAACCCGAACCGCAGAATCCAACACTCTCCCCTCAACCCCATATCCAGCCGGCACGGGCCGGGTAGGCTTCCACGTTAATTGGACACTTGTGCCACCTCCGGCCGGCACTGATGCTGTTGTTTCCAGAAGTCCTTCCTGATCAGAGAGGTAGAAGATCTCGGCAACGAGTCGAAGGTGGAGTTCCTCCTTCCCCTGGTTTCGCAGAAGCCAGGTCAGGCTTACCTCTTCTTTAGGGCGGAAGTAAGCGCGGTCTGGCCTGAGGTCTACCACCAGCCCATTCACCTCCCTCTCCTCTAACGGTGGTAAAGAATGGAGGTCGCTCATCGAACGGTCTGCAGGAATGAGCTCATTGGGGCACTAGAGCAAAGAGCAATTTGAAGGGGCGGGCTGTCCGATTCAAAAAATCACATCTCATGCCCTAGCGCAAGGCTCCTGCCGTTAGGCCCTTTATAAAATGCCTCTGCAGGACAACGTAGAGTATGACCACCGGCAACATAGCCAAGGTCGATGCTGCAAATACCTGTCCCCACTCGGTCAGATGCTGGTTTTGAAACAGGGCGATGCCCACCGGGAGGGTGCGCAGCGTCGCTTCCTTGATGCTCACGTGCGCCCAGGGAAACTCGTCCCAGCTGTACAGGAAGGTGAAGATGGCCACCACCGCCAGCCCGGGGCGGGCCAGAGGCAGGATGACCTTCCAGAAGACGGTCCAACGGTTGCCTCCATCGATCAGCACCGCGTCCTCAAGATCACGGGGGATGCCATCAAAAAAGCCCCGCAGTAGAAAAGTCTGCATCGGTAGGTTCATGGTAACGTAGACGGCCACCAATCCTCCAAGACTGTTCAAAAGCCGCAGCTGCTTGGCAATGATAAACTGGGGGATGATCAACATCACCGGCGGGATCATCATCCCCAAGAGAAGCACGTAGAATAGCGCATCCCTCCCGGGGAATTGAAGTCGGGAGAAGGCATAAGCCAGCATGGCCGCAATCAACACCGTGGTCGCGGTTGTAGCCAAGGCCACCACCGCGCTGTTTAGGAAATATAGCCCAAACAGGTCTTTCCCCAGTGCGGCCAGATAGTTGGCCAGGGTTGGTTCCCTCGGCCAAAGCTGCGGGGGATATTCGAAGGTGTAGCGCTGGGATTTCAGGGAGGTGGAGACCATGTAAGCAAAGGGGGTGCCTACCAGCACAAGTCCCGACAAGAGAAGGCCATAGACTACCAGTCTGCCTAGCAAAGGTCGCCTCCGGGGAGATGTCATATTTCCACCCTCCGTTGCAGCATTCGGATCTGGAAGATGCTGATCACGAAGACGAAAACAGTCAGTAGATAGCTAATCGCCGCTCCATAGCCGAAATCGAGACGTGTGAAGGTGACTTCGTACATGAGGGTCAGGATGGAGTGCGTAAGATCCAGAGGATTGCCCCCGTCGGTCATAAGTAGGACTGATATGTAGACGTTGAGGCCGCCGATGACCAGAACCACGATCAGGAAGACCAGGGTGGGACGTAGAAGGGGAAGGGTTATGTGCCGCAAGGAAGTCCAAAATCCGGCCCCATCCACCGCGGCGGCCTCATAGAACTCGCGGGGGATGGCTTGCAGGCTGGCCAGCAGGATAATGGCACTCCAGCCAACCCCCTTCCAGATCCCCAACAGGTTTATGGGGACCATGGTCAGGATCGGGTCGGCTAGCCAGGCAATCGGTCTTTGCACCAAACCCAGCACATCTTTCAGAAGGAAGTTGATAAGTCCCGCCTGGCTGTTGAAGAGGTATTCGAAGATCAATGTAACAATTACCCACGAGGTTATAACCGGTAGATAATAGGCACCCCGGAAAAATGTCTGGCCCCGCAGGGGCTGATCCAAAAGCAATGCCACGAATAGCCCAATAGCAATCTGTGCCGGGACGGTTATTGCTGCATAGGACAAGGTGTTGATCACTGCTCTTTGGAAGATGGGGTCCTGTATGGCTCGTGCATAGTTGCTCAAGCCCAGAAAGATGCTCCGTTCGGGAAGCACGGGATTCCAGTCAAAGAAGCTGATGCGCAGGGAGTAGACCATGGGCAAGAGAACGAAAAGGAAGAAGAGGAGGAATCCTGGCAGCAGGAAGGCGTAACCCGAGCGAAGGGTCCAGATCTTCCTACCGAGAGCTAACCTCTGAGCGAGAGTACCGTCAATCATTCTAGTTGTTGCCTGGGGAAGGATCCAGGGGGAGGGCATCCCCGTCCCCCTGGATCACTTTCCATACCACTCGCGCCTGCAATCTAACCGAGAAGGGCGTTGATCTCGTCGGCAGCCTGATCAAGGGCCTCCTGCACGGTCTGCTCCCCGCGGAGTATCCGCTGGAAGGCATTGTTGATGGCACCGTCCATCTCCGACCACGTGGGATGGGGCACCCGGGCCTGGGCCGTCTCCAGTTGTCGCAAGAAAACATCGAAGTAGGCTGGTAGGTCAGGAGAGCCGATGAGCGTAGATAGAGTTGGGATCACCCCACGCTGGGCCATGATGGTCTGTGCCTCTTCAGAGAGCAGGAAGCGGGTCCACTCGATGGCTTCGGCCTCGTGCTCTGACTGGGCAAATACTACCACATTTTGGCCTCCCACCACCGAGCTGTTGGTCCCGGCCGGTCCGTTGGGGATGGGTGCGAAGTTCACCTCAAAATCAGGGTAATCTGCCTTGTAGATGTCTACCATCCACGGACCATCGATGATCATGGCGTAGTTGCCCTCCGCATGGCCGGCAGCCGTTCCGATACCTCCACCCAAGAGGTTGGGGCTGAGGCAACCGCGATTGTACATGTCGAGGAAGGTTTCGAAGGCGGCAACACTCTCCGGGCCGTTGACGTAGCCGGTGGCAGTCGTGATGTCTTCATCGACGACCTTTCCGCCCATGGAATAGAAAAGGGGTGCTGGAGCCCAGAAGTAGGTACCTCCCATCGCATAGCCCCAGGAATTAGCATCTGGGTCGGAGAGGGCACAGGCATCCTCAACGAATTCTTCTATCGTGCTGGGAGGTCCCGCGATGCCACCCCCGTCGAAGAGCTCTTTGTTCCACAGAAGCACCTGGGTGTTGGTGTCCTGGGGGAGTCCGTAGTAGTGCCCCTGCCAGAAGTTGGTGGCCAAGGGGCCGGGGAAGGTGTTAGCGGCAATGTCCTGGAAGTCGGGCATCGCCTGGTCGAGGGTGACCAAGGCTCCCAGCTCCGCAAACTCGGGCACCCAGATGATGTCCAGACGGGCGGTATCCGGTGCCTCACCTCCGGCTAGAGCAGTCAAAAGGGCGGGCTTGAAATCGTCGTAAGCGTAGCGGGTAGGTTCGATGTGGATATTGGGGAATTGGGCTTCAAAGGCAGCAATGACCTCGGTTAAGGCTTCCACCTCGGCATCACTCATCGTATGCCAATAGGTCACCGTGACCGGTGCTGGCGGTGTGGTGGGAGCCGGGGTCTCCCCCGGAGGGGTTGTGGGCGTTGGCGGAGCAGGAGTTGGGGTACATGCAATGAGCAGGAAGCTGGCTATGGCCAAGAGAATGGCGATCCTTCGGATG
>JACPPX010000133.1 GCA_016190785.1 Chloroflexota bacterium | reverse complement strand
GTGTTCCTTTTCTTGGGGAGGGGGTGGGGGATGGTTAGGGATTGCCCCCGCTATGCCCGGCAGAATTGCCAGGGCAATGGCCAAGGTAAGCCCCACCATAATAAGCTGCTTTTGCATTACTATGCCTCCTTTGCCAATTACCATTTACATAATATCGAATTGAAGGCCAGGACGTGACGGTAAAATAAATTTCTAGGAAGAGAGACAAATTTCTTAATTTGGTTTTTCTCTAAAACTTCGAGTCTACCCTAAGGGTTTGGATATTTTTTGCATGTCGGAAGAAAATTAGCTGCAAGAAAAATAAAGAACCAACAACCGGGGTAGGAACTTGGTAGGGAGGAAAAAACCAAAGATCTAATTCTGAGTGTGCGTTTCGCAAAAGCAGCACCAGAACTTTTTTGGTTATCGTCTGGTACCAGAGGGGGATTGACAGTAAATCAACATAGGTGTATACTGCTAAAGGTTTTTAAGCAATCAATGCCTAAGAAAAGGTCCAAGCGAGCAGCGAAGGCTAGGCCCAGTGGAAAGTTGCGGGCCGGGGCCTTTCTTTTGGATCTTGATCGCCGCACCCTGACCAAGGGCGAAGCCGATGCCTCCCTTACTCCTAAAGAGTGCGCTCTCCTTGCTGCATTTATGTCCAAGCCGGGAGAGGTTCTCACTCGCAAGTTCTTGATGAAAGAAATTTGGGATACAGATTATCTAGGGGATACCCGCACCCTGGATGTGCATATCCGTTGGCTGCGAGAAAAATTGGAAGATTATCCCTCGCAGCCGGCTTATATCCAGACCGTGCGTCGGGTGGGGTACTGTTTCGTGTTGCCGAAAATATAACGCTGCTATTGGCTGGAAAGCATGATTGAGAAGATAACTTGGCTGGGCCACGCCAGTTTCAAGATCGAGGGGGCGAAAAGGATTTATCTCGATCCCTGGAAACTCGATGACGGTGACCCGGCAGATTTAATCCTCATCACCCATGCCCATTACGATCACCTAGAGTCCCAGGATGTGGCCAAAATCCAGGGACCCAAGACGGTGATTGTCACCACCAAAGACTGTGCCGCCAAACTCAAAGGAGACCTGCGGGTGGTCAAGCCCGGCGACCGTCTCGTGGTTGAGGGAGTGCCCATTGAGGTGGTGCCGGCATATAACATTGGCAAGGATTTTCACCCTAAGGCTAAAGGCTGGGTGGGCTATATCCTGACCATCGATGGCAGTCGGATTTATCACGCTGGGGATACAGACATAATCCCGGAGATGGACAATATAGAATGCGATATAGCCCTCTTGCCGGTGGGGGGCACTTACACCATGACCTCCACTGAGGCCGCGGAAGCAGCCAAGAAAGTAAAAGCCAAGATTTCTGTCCCTATGCACTGGGGGGATATCGTTGGCTCCCGCGCCGACGCTGAAACTTTTCAGAAAAGGGCCCCACCGGAAGTAAAGATCTTGACTTCGACCAGGTATTAGCCGCCAACTGCTTATCCGCACATTATGATTCCATGGCTAACGTTTGAAATCACACACGAAGTGGCCTCCTGGGAGGCCACTTTTGTTTTGATCTACATATGATTTCCAGCGGATTATTGATTTCGGTCAGAGATATACTGGGCATTATCCTCTCTTTTGTCCTGGCCTTTGGCATGATTGGAGTTGCCGAGTTCTCTCGCCGCCGCTGGGGGGTTCCCCGGCAGGTCACCCGCAAAGCCATTCATATCGCCGCCGGGATGTGGGTATTGGGCATAATCGCCATCTTCGACCACTGGTGGATGGGGATCATTCCCCCCGCGGCTTTTATCTTGTTGAATTATCTCTTTTGGAAGCACCAAATCTTCAAGGCCATGGATGCCCTGCAGGAAGGATGGGGGACGGTGGCCTTCGCTTTCTCCATCACCCTGCTTCTGGCTCTCTTCTGGTCGCAAGGGCGGCCCGAGATCCCCGCCGCAGGGCTTATGCCTATGGTGTGGGGGGACTCCAGCGCCGCCCTGGTAGGGACCTACTTCGGCCGGCACAAATATTCCTTCCGCGGTCAAGTGCGCTCTTGGGAAGGCTCGGCGGCGATGTTCACCTTCGGGTTTCTAGCAACTTGGCTGGCCCTCCTTGCCCTAGGCCTGCCCGAGTCCAGCCTCACTAATTCCCTCATCGTCGCTGGCGGGGCTACGGTGGTGGAGGCCATATCCCCTAAATCGGCGGATAATCTGACGGTCCCCTTTGTATCCTGTGGCTTACTCTATGTTCTAATCGTCGGGGGTTGAATCAATCTGAAATGGCTATGCAGTCCCTGCCGATTGCCAGGCTCCTCCTTGGTTTAATCCTTAGCATCCCCATATCCTACTTTGCCTACCGTGCCGGTTCTTTGTCCGCCAGTGGGATCCTGGGGGCAGTGCTGGTGGGGACTGCAACTTTTGGATATGGGGGGTGGAGTTGGGGTTTGTTGCTCATTGGTTTCTTTGCGACTTCCAGTGCCCTCTCCCAATATCGAGCGCGGGAAAAAGAGCCCTTGGCAGAGAAATTTGCTAAAGGAGGAAAACGGGACCTGGCCCAAACCATAGCCAATGGGGGGGTGGGTGCGGCTTTGGCCGTGCTCAACTTCTATTTTCCTAGCCAGTTTTGGATCGCTGCCTTTTGGGGGAGCATAGCCACGGCCAGTGCCGATACCTGGGGCACAGAACTGGGGGTCTTAAGTTCGCGCCGGCCGCGACTGATCACTACCGGCCGCCAGGTTGCGGTCGGAACCTCGGGAGCGGTCAGCGGGCTGGGCCTTTTGGCCAGCCTGGGCGGCGCCCTTGCTATGGCTGTCTTCGAGATCTTTTTATTTTGGTCCCTGGGGCCGCAGATTACCTTGGGGATGGGCAGCGCGGCAATCATTTCCGGCTTTGCCGGCTCGCTGATAGATAGCCTCTTAGGAGCCACGGTGCAAGTAGTCTACTGGTGCCCGCTAGATGAGGTTGAGACCGAAAGATTTCCTACCCACAATTGTGGGACGCCCACTATCTACTACCGCGGCTGGAAATGGCTCAATAACGATGGGGTCAACTTCTTGGCGACCCTCTGCGGGTCGATAGTTGCTGGAGGGTTGTGGACTTTCCTCGGATAGCCAGCCGCTATTGACCCAAAAATAGAGTTTCGCCAGTCCCGCGAGGCTCTATTTGCTTGGTTTGGCCGAGGTTCGTCGCTGGACCGCTGGCTCTGGCTTGCGGGGCGGAATCCCCGCGGCAGGGGTATAGGTCCAGATGCGGTCCTTGGTCTCTTTGGCTTTGTACAGGGCAGCATCCGCGGCTTGGATGAGGGCTTTGGGATTATCCGCGTGGAGGGGGTAAGTAGCTACCCCGCAGGAGACAGTCACTTGTCCCCGCCTTGTCCCGTCCCGCACCAGGAATCGGTATTTGCGCACTGCTTCCACGATCCGCCCCGCTAACCGAGAAGCCTCCTCCGGCGCGGTCTCCGGAAGAATAATGAAGAACTCCTCCCCTCCATAGCGGGCCAGGGTGTCGGTGCGGCGGATCAGTTCCGAAGCCAGCCGGGCCAGTTCTTTGAGCAAATCATCGCCCGCCAGATGGCCATAGTTGTCGTTGTATTTCTTAAAGTTGTCGATATCAAACATGATCAGGGAGAGAGGACGCTGGTAACGGTCGCTCCTCCCGATTTCTTTCCCCAACTCCTGATAGAAATAGCGCAGGTTATAAAGCCCAGTCAAGGTATCGGTGATGGACAACTGCTTGGTCTCCTCGTAGAGCCGAGCGTTTTCGATGAGCACCGCTACTTGGCTGGCGATGGTGGTAAGAAGGCTCAGGTCATGCTCAGAGAAAGCGTTTAGCGTTGGGCTCTCCACATTGAGCACTCCGATCACTTTGTTGCCCACCCGTAAAGGAGCACATATCTCACTTCTTGTCTCAGAGATGCCTTTGATATAGCGTTTATCCTTGGAGACATCGGGGACCAGGATTGGCTCTCCGCTTTGAGCCACCCAGCCGGTGATGCCTTTGCCGAGAGTGGTAGTGAAGCCGTCAAAGATTTCTTTGGATTCGCTGTAACGGGAGGGGTGAAGCCGTAAGGTTTTTGTCTCTGCATCTAGGAGGAGCACGGCCACACTGTGGTAGCGCAGAGTTTCGGCTAGAGCCTTGATCGTTCCCTCCAAAGCCTCGTCCACACTCAGGGCCGTCGCCGCGGCCATCGCCACCCGGTTCATGGTAGAGAATTCCTCCAGGTGACGTTTAGTTTCCTCCTCGGCCTTCTTACGATCAGTGATGTCCACCAGCACGGCCATTAGCTCGGTGATATTTCCCTGGGCATCGCGGAGAGGGGCAGTGGAGAGACTGACATGGATGGGAGTCCCGTCTTTCTTTTGGCGCACGACCTCCATATTGGAGAAGGCCTCTCCCTGCAGCACCCGCTCTCGATTCTGCCGAAACTCCTCTTGTTTTTCGGGTGAGACGGTAGGGAGGAGTTTGCCCACAACCTCCTCTTCTTTCCAACCAAACATCTCCTCCGCGCTCTTGTTCCAGGATTTTACTATGCCCTTGGGATCGAGGGTGATGATGGCCACCGGAGAGGTTTCGATCACAGCCTGTAGGGTCTGGTTGGCTTCCTGCAAAGACTCTTCGGCCCGTTTCCTCTCTGTGATGTCGGTTAAGACCACTAGCACCCCGGAGAATTCATTTTTTTCGAATAGGGGACGGGAGGAGATGATAACCGGGATCCGCCTTCCGCCCTTACCCAACAACATCGACTCGTAGCGACTACTCACTCCTTTGGGCCGCTTGGCGTACTCCTTTTCCACAATTGGCAGATAGTCCGCGGGGACCAGTTCCCTCCAATGTCGGCCAACGAGTTCCCCGGGGATGTATCCCAACATCTCCTCCACGCGTGGGTTGGCGTAGGTTATCAACCCCTGCGCATCCTCAATGAGCACCCCCTCCGCCAGGTCTTTGATGACTACCTCACCCATAGTGCGCAGGGATTGGATCTCTTTTATCTGGCGGAAGGTCTCTTCGTAGAGCCGGGCATTGGCCACTGCCAGCCCAAGGTGATGTCCGACGGTAGACAAGAGGTCTTTGTCCTCTTGGCTGAAAGCTTGGCGTCGACGTGAACCCAAACCTAGGAGCCCAACCACCTGGTCCTTTTCTTTCAGTGGAATAAAGGCGGCAGAACGATATTTTTCGCTCAATACCTCCACTCCCATCGGCCCGGTATAGTACGCTAAGTTTTCTGCAAAAATGTTCTCCCCGGCGTTTATTGCTTTCCAGCGCATAGGGTGTTTATCCGCTGGTTCCTGGAAGGACTGGACCAGGGCTTCTGAGAACCCACGATGGACTTTGAGGATCAGCCGTTGATGCGTTTCCTCCACAAGGGCGATCCCTCCGTTCTCGAATCCGGTTACCCGCATTACCTCATCTAGCGCTATCTTCAGGATGCTGGTGAGATCCCGCGATTCCGTCATCACCGTAGCCAGGCTGCTCAGCACTGCCATCTCTCGGGTGCGGGCCCTCTCCTCCCGTACCAAACCCCCAGCCAAGAAAGAGGTGGCCAGGAAGGTGACCGCCACCAGGCCGATGTTTAGGGCATCCCGGGGCAAAAAATCGGGATTGAGGAAGGTTACAGTGGCATACCCCAGAGTGGCCAGGATTGAGGTATAAAAAGCAGTGTTCTGGCCCCAGAACAGGCTATCGGTGAGGATGGCGAAGAGATAAAAGAGGAATATGGCCGGAATCTCCTCCCGAAGAGTAAAGAAGAAGGCAGTTATGAGGAGGACACCTCCGGTGGAAGTGATATAACGCAACCATTGCAGCTGATAGATCCTACTAAGAGCATAAACCGTGATCAGATAACCCCCCGCCAAAAGGACAAAGGCTAATGCCTGCTGGCCAAGTTTGGTCACTGCCGGCAGGGAGAACCCGGAGACGATCCCCAATAGGAGGATCAGTCCCGCCAGGATAAAGGCCAGCCGACGGGGCACCAAAAGATCTCGCCAAGAAAACCGGAAATTCATTGCTTGCTTTTGATAACCCGCTTTCTCTATTCCGTTTCTTCTGGTCAGTACCTCTCCGGCTTAACTCATCCTTAATCTGCCTGGGGATGATGGCGTTGGGCTACGGCCAGGGCTACGGCATATTCCCAGGAATGAGAAAGGCTTATGTCTAATTCCATCAGGCCGACCTCTTCCGCTTTTATTTTGGCCCTGCCCAAGAGCCGCACCTCCGGCTTGCCCTGGGGATCGTTCCAGATTTCAATATCCTTCCACGGCACTTGGGCTCCTGTCCCCAGGGCCTTCATTACCGCCTCCTTGGCGCAGAAGCGGACAGCCAACTCCCTCACCCGGCCGCGGGCCCGCTCCAATTCCCGGGTAGTATAGACCCGGTTCCAGAAACGGGCCCCCCAGCGATCCAGTATATTCTGCATCCGACCGATCTCAAGGATATCAACCCCCACCGAGAGCATTTGGCTAGTTTGTCTTCTGTAATTTAGGATTCGCTATCTGAGACCGTGGCTGGGCTCTTTGCGGCTATTAATTCCTCAGCTACCGAGTTTGTCTCTCCGTAGCCGCGACCGATGCCCCGATAGATGAAGCCCAGTTGGCGCATGGCATCCGGATCATAGATGTTCCGGCCATCGATCAAAACCGCTTGACGCATGCTCTTCTGGATACGGCCCATATCCAAATGCTTGAACTCATTCCACTCTGTAATAACCAGCAAACCATCGCTGCCCCGGGCCACCTCATAAGGATCGTTCTTATATTCCACTTCGGTAATGGCATTACGAGCATTATCCATGGCTACTGGGTCGTAAGCCACAACTTTTGCCCCCTCGTTAGTCAGAAGATGGACAATCTCCAGGGCCGGGGCCTCTCGCAGGTCATCGGTATTGGGTTTGTAAGCCAAACCCAGAAGCCCGATATTCTTTCCGTGCAGTGTTCCCAGGATCTCCCGCAAGGTGCGCACTACCCGCCGCCGCTGGTCCTGGTTTATATCCATTACCGCCCGTAGCAGCTGAGGGTGGGCGCCGTGGATGGCGGCCATGTGGGCCAGGGCCCGCACATCCTTGGGGAAGCAGGACCCTCCCCAGCCTAAGCCCGCATCCAAATAATCGGGGCCGATGCGGTGGTCCAGCCCCATTCCCGCCGCCACCTGTTTTACATCCGCCCCCAGTTTTTCACAGATGGCCGCAATCTCATTAATGAAGGAGATGCGGGTGGCGAGGAAGGCATTAGAGGCGTATTTGATCATTTCCGCGGTGCGCAGGTCGGTGATCATCACCGGCCGCCCTAGGGGAGTGTAGAGTTCCGCCACCCTTTCTGCCGCCCGGCGGTCAGTAGAGCCGAGGACGATGCGGTCGGGGTTCAGGAAATCGTGGATGGCCGACCCCTCCCGCAGGAACTCGGGGTTAGAAACTACGGAAAATTCCACTTCCGGCCGCAGATTAGCGGACACTGTTTCCGCCACCCAGTCGCCGGTGCCGATGGGCACTGTGCTTTTGTTGACAATAGTGAAAGGATGGCTCATTAACTCGGCAACTCCCCCTGCCGCCTGGCGGACGGCACGGAGATCGGCTTCCCCTTCTTGGCCGGAGGGTGTATCTACAGCGATGAAGATAAAATCTACATCCTTAAGCCCCTCCTCATAAGATGTGGTGAAAAATAGGCGGCCTCGTTGCATATTCCGCTCCACCATCTCTTCCAGACCCGGCTCGAAGAGGGGGGCTTTTCCCTTCTGCAGTTTGGTGATTTTATCGGTGTTGATGTCTATGCCGTAGACCCGATTGCCGAGATCCGCAAAGCAGGTGCCGGTCACCAGCCCCACATATCCCAAACCGATAACGCCAATCTTTCTCATTTCATTTTCTCCTATCTACGCCAGAGAGGATGGGGTGATGATAGCACACCCTCTTTTTCATTTCAAACCCTTGTTCTTGTTTAAAGCGAGTTGCCGATAATTAGCTATCACCTAGCTTCTACTGAGCCCATCTTAAACCCAAAAGGTGGATAGGGGAAGTCAACCCCGTACATACATTGCCCGATATATTACTGTACCCTGGCAAATATAGGGATTCGCTTTGAGAGGGGAATGACTCCATAAAGGGCGTCGCCCAAAAGGGCGACGCACAAAGTAGAGGATGGATTAGAGTCAAGCCTAAAGGCTCACCGGAATGGCAACCCTCATCTCTGGCTTAAAATCCTCTGCGGGGATTAAGGAGCCTTGATCTACAAGACGCAGGAAAGCCTCTACTACCTGGGGATCAAATTGGGTACCGGCGTTCTCGGCAATTTCTGAAATAGCCTCTTCATGGGAGAGAGCCTTGCGGTAGGGTCGGTCGGAAGTCATAGCATCGTAGGTATCCACCACAGAGAAGATGCGCGCCCCTAGCGGGATTTCCTTGCCCTTAAGCCCAAGGGGATAACCTTGGCCATCATACCTCTCGTGGTGGGCGCGGACTATCTCTGCCGCCCCGTTAAGGAACTTGATTTCAGAGACGATACGGTATCCCAGTTCGGGATGCTTCTTGATCACCGCCCACTCCCCCGCGGTCAAGGGGCCAGGCTTAAGCAAGACGTTATCGGGGATACCAATCTTGCCCACATCGTGCAAAAGCCCTCCGTATTCTATGGTTCTTAATTCCTCCGGGGAGACGCCAAGAATCTTTGCTAATTCAACCGCTCGGTGGGCGACGCGCATGGCATGCCCCTCCGTCTCGTGGTCCCTTAAGTCGAGGGAGGAGGAGAGAGCCTGAAGAGTGGCCTGGTAAGCCTCCCCCAGTTCTCGGGAACGCAACTCCAACTGTGATTGCTGCCGGAAGATGGTGTCTGCCCCCCTTTTGACGATAGTAAACAGACTGAGGTAAAGCAGGCCCAGCCCTCCGATCAGCCCGAGATAGACATGTTGCTGGGTCTGAGAGATGAACCACGCCGCGGGCTCGTAGGACTGGTATATTTCAAAAGCGCCGGCAACTTCTTCGGAGCCGGGGAAGACGATCGGCACATACACCTCAAACAAGCGTCCGTACTCTTTTTCTCCCACATTCTCCTGGTCATCTAGGTCGGACATCTCCCCGGACATTTCTCCGAACAAGGCCTTTCCCAATTCTTCCTGGTTGGGGTAGATTTGTCCTACTTGCTGGGGATCATTGGAGTAAATGACCATCCCCTCCCGATTCCAAATCTTAATCCGCGCCGTCCGTTCGGAGAGCACACTATCCTCTACCCAGGAGTTGAACTGGGCATACCGCTCCCCGCTCATTGGCTGCTCCAGGTCCTGGGGAGTTAAGTGGCGGAGGACGCGCTGAGTGAGGGTTTGATTAGCCTCAGCCATAAGTTCACGGATAAAGTAACTTTCAATAGCATTGCCCAAGATGTTGGCCAGGGCTAGCCCGATGATGGCCATCACCACCCAGCTAACTGCCGCGAATTGCCAAACCAAGCCACGGCTGGATACCCATTGGGCCACCATTGTTCACCTCCGAATAAGCGCTTGCTTATGGGAAGTACTGGCATAGAAATACTATTTGTCACTCCGCAACAAAGGTGTAATTCATATTACCGGCGGCTGGCATATTGGCACATAAACACAGTCTGTAGTTTCCGGGAGGCGGTGGTAATTCCATGGGACAAAAGAATCAAACACCTTGATGGTTATCCGTTATTTACCTATTTCTCTACGCATCCAGCGTAATTCTGGATTTATGGGATGACTACTCGCCACACATAGACTGCCCAAAATGTGGTATATTCGGCATTGGAAGAGGTTCAAAAGTTAAACTGTGGTTAAATATCCTCTGGACGGACTGATATGGCAGCCGTAATTATTGATGGCCAGGAGATAGCCAACGCCATACTGAAGGGACTGGCAGGGGAGGTTGCAAACCTTAAGTCTCGGTACGGGTTAGTGCCGGGGCTGGTTTCCGTGCAAGTGGGAGAGGACCTCTCTTCTCAAAGTTACGCGCGGAGTGAGGCCCGGGCTGCAACGGAGGTAGGGATCAAGTATTCAACCAAGAGCCTGGCCGAAGAGGCATCACCAGAAAAATTACTAAAAACGATCCGCGATATAAACGCAAATCCCCAGGTGCACGGGATCATAGTGCAACTGCCTCTGCCATACTGGCTAGACCGAGATAAGGTCTTGGCAGCAGTAACACCGCAAAAAGATGTGGATGGGCTACATCCCCTTAACCGAGGTTTGTTGGCCACAAAGGATGGAGAGCCGTTGTTTATCCCCAGCACCGCTCAAGCTGTTATGTTTCTTCTAGCGAAAAGCGGAGTCCAAGTGGATGGTGCGAGGGCGGTGGTTGTCGGTCGCTCCAATACGGTTGGGTTGCCGGTGAGCCATTTGCTAATGCGGGGCAATGCTACAGTCACCATTTGTCATTCCCGCACTAGGGATTTAGGTGGAGTGACTCGCCAAGCAGATATCTTAGTCGTCGCCGCCGGGCAGCCAGGGCTTATCCGAGGGGATATGGTAAAGCCCGGGGCTGTGGTTATTGATGTGGGCATCAACCAAGTTCCCGATCGACAGAGCAAAATCGGGTATCGTTTGCTGGGAGATGTGAATTTTGCCGAGGTCAAAGAGGTTGCCGGGTTTCTAACTCCAGTGCCGGGAGGAGTGGGGCCGGTGACCGTGGCCATGCTCTTAGAAAACACTCTGCTGGCGGCCATCCGACAGGGAAGTGCTGCGGGAATCTTGCCGAGTGACTACCAGCTGAGAGCGAATTAGGGAGGGGGAAAATGGATTCTGAAATCAGAAAAATCTTGGAAGCAGAGGAGAGAAGACAGAGGGACACCCTACAAATGATCCCAAGCGAGAATTATGCCTCAGCCGCGGTTCGCGCCCTGGAAGGGAGCGTTTTTGCCAACAAGTATTCTGAGGGCTACCCCGACCGCCGCTATTACCAGGGGAACCGGAATGTGGACCTTGTCGAGAAATTGGCCATCGAGCGGGCTAAGAAACTTTTCGCCGTGCCCCACGCCAATGTCCAGCCTTATTCCGGTTCTCCGGCCAATGCCGCGGTGCTCTTCGCCTTAGCCGAGGCCGGCGATACGATTATGGGGCTCAAACTTGCCGCTGGCGGTCACTTGACCCACGGTCAACCCCAGATCACTTTTTCAGGTCGCTACTTTCGCTCTGTGCAATTTGGATTGGATAACGAGGGGTTACTCGACTACGAAGAAATCCACGAACTTGCTCTTCGAGAAAAGCCAAAAGTGATGATCATCGGCACCACCGCCTATCCCTTGGTCTTCGACTGGCAGCGCTTTGCCCAGATTGCAGAAGAAGTGGGCGCCTGGCTGGTAGCGGATGTGGCCCATGTTGCCGGACTGATTTTGGCTGATGCCTACCCCTCCCCGGTGCCCCACGCCGAGGTGGTGACCACCACCACCCATAAAACTCTGCGCGGCCCGCGGGGGGCCATAATCATGGTTACCGAAAGAGGAATAAGACGCGACCCGGATGTGGCCGGCAAGATCGACCGCGCTGTTTTCCCCGGGCTTCAGGGTGGTCCCCACGATAACACTACTGCCGCCATTGCCCAGTGTCTCTTCGAGGCCGGTCAGCCCGAGTTTCGCCAATATGGTCAGCAGATTGTGAAGAACGCCAAGGCTTTGGCTAAAGGATTGCAAGAGGGCGGACTGACTCTGGTGGGGGGAGGCACAGAATGCCACCTGCTCCTTGTCGACCTGCGCCCCCTGAGCCTTTCCGGTAATGTCCTGGCCGAGGCCCTGGAGGTGGCTGGTATAGTTTGCAACCGTAACGCTGTGCCCAACGACCACATGCCCCCCTTTTATCCCTCCGGCATTCGCATGGGGACTCCAGCCCTGACCACCCGAGGGATGAAAGAGAGGGAGATGGAGACTATCGCTCAGTGGATCCTGCAGGTGATCGAGCATATCGAAGAAGAGAGGCTCCCCGAGAAGCCAGAGGCCCGAGCCCCATTCCTCAAGGAATACCGAAAGAGAATTGCTGGTGATCCCTTCTTGCAAAAAATCGCCGCCGAGGTGAAATCCCTCGCCGGCAATTTCCCCGTCCCCTAGTCTCTGTAGATAGTGCGCGAACTTGTATCTATCCCGGCCGGGCAAGTAACTCTAAGATTCGGTCCTTGAGTTTTTCTCTGTTCTGGAGAGTGACTTCCAAGACCAAGCCCTTCTTTTTAATTGCATCGGCGAAAGGGTGGGGGGTGGCCATGATCGTAGCAATCACCGTCTTCGGGCTGTTTATGGCTTCCTCTACGCATTGACGAAATTTTGGTGAGGCCAATTCCATCTTGCCTATTTCATCGATGAGGATGTATTTCTTGCTTTGTAGTGCTTCCTGAACAGAGTTGACTGCAATCTCCTCTAAATCGGCAAGGTTCACTCCATAGCGACCTACACGGGGCTGGCCCTTTATGTCTTCGAGGGCCAGTATTCCCGCACGGCCATCCAGGGTGAGGATTTTGAAACCCTGACGCTTACCGCCTTCGCGGATCTCCTGGGTATAAAAACCACCCACATCCTCAAGATCTTTGCTCAACTCGCGGATGAGGGTCGTCTTCCCCACCCCGGGGCGGCCGGTGAGGAGGAAGACTCGGCCCACTTATTCTCCGGATAGGCGGGCGAGGCCTTCCTCGGCCAGGGCGATTATATCTTCATTTCCCGCGGCGAATTCAATCGCCTTAAGATAGGCCTCCCGGGCCGCCTCTTCATCACCTAAAGTCTCGTAAGTCAGCCCCAACTCGAGGTAGGCCAAAGGATTCTCCGGCTCAAATTCAATAACTTTTTGGAAATGTAATAGAGCGTTTTCCAGGTCTCCCTGGACGAAATATATTCCGCCCAATCCTAAGTGGGCATCAATGGCACAGGAATGGAGTCGCAATGTTTCCTGATACTCAGCTTCGGCTCGTTCCCATTGACCATCCCCTTGCAGGACACCGGCCAAGGCGTTGTGGGCAATGTAGTTGCCGGGATTGAGTTCCACGGCTCGCTCAAAATTGGTCAGGGCGTCATCTCCCTGGTCCAAAGCAAGATAAGTGAAACCCAAGTCCAGATAGATTTGCCCATCATCGGGACGGAGGGATAGGGCTTGCTCGTATTCGGTTAGGGCCTCCTCGTATCTTCCTTGATAGTAGTAGGTATCTCCAAGTTGAATATGGGGGTCCGCTGTATCTTCACTTGATGCAGCAATTTCTTCTTTGACTAATTCCTCAGCAGTGACAAATTCACTCTGCGCATCATCCTCTCGACCTACATTTTGGTAGGCTTGAGCCAAGGAGAGATGGAAATAGTAGTTTTGGGGTTCGAGGGCCACCGCCTGCTCATAGGCCGCGACCGCTTCTTCCCACTCTTGGCGAGCAAAATAGATAATGCCTAAGATATCATAGGCACCCGGATTATCCGGTTTGAGGCTCTGAGCAGTCTTGGCTTCTTCCAGTGGCAGATCCAGACGGGGAGTGGGGTCGCAGACCTGGGTGTAGGCCAGGGCCAGGTTGTGGTGGGCCTCGTAGAGGTCGGGATTGATCTCTAATGCTTTCTGTAAATTCTTGACTACCAACTGTGTATCTGCTCCCTGGTAAAACAGCGAGCTTGCTTTGTAAAAATAGGGTATATCCAGGCCGACGGTACTGGTCTCTTCGGGTGCGATCTCGATGGCAGAGTCAAAGAGAGATATAGCATTGGGGTAATCCCCCTCGGCATAGTAGATCAGACCCACCGCGATGGTGGTGATGTAGGCCATTTCTTGCGAGCTGCCAGTGATATTTAGGTCGAAGTTTTGGAGGTAGGATACCTCCCCCAATGAGGCGGCAAAAGGGGTTAGGGTGCGGAGCAACTCAAAATGGGGGCTCACCCCGGCATCATCATACCAGCCCCAGATCACCAACGTTGCTTTTCGCGACTCTCCTGCTGCACGAGCCGCTGCAGAATCAGAGTAGGCTTCGAAAACCCGCCGCAGCTCTACTTCTTCATCCAAACCCAATCGCACTAGTTCTGCGCTTACCCGCTCATATATCTGCCGATCATAGGCCACGCTTCTGGTTGCCGCCGAGCCATCGAAATCGGCGATCATCACCAGCACTCCCTTTGGCGGCTGGGATGCTTCATAGACCTGCCATCCTCCCCACCCCAGCCCGGCCAGGGCCAGGATGCCAAGGGAAGCCATTGCATATCTACTCTGCCGCGCCGAGCTGCCGGGACGCCGAATGGTATATAAGGCTACACCAATACCCAGGGCCAGGGCTGAAATCACAACATAGGGCAGGATGGCAGAGAGAATAGCTACCGGCTTGCTGAGAAACTCATAGGCCGTGAGTATCCGCTGCAAGATAGCGAAAATAGCAGCCAAGATGGTCAGGATATTGGCTAGAAATCCTGGCCTTCTCGGCCACCAGGGAGGTTCTTGAGGGGATGTAGGAGCCTTCGATTCTTCGCCACTCATGTCTTGCCAACCCTTCCTAGCAAGTATATCACGCCATGCTTTATGCTGCTAAATATTTGACACTCGGAGAATAGCAAATACAATCCCTACCCTGAGGAACTATGAGCGATAAAAAATCTTGGGAGGAAGTAGCCATAACCGCCGCCCGCGCCCGAGCCGAGCAGGAATCTCGGAGCCTGTGGAGAGCGGAGGGGACACCCCCCTTTAATTATCGTTGGGAGCACTTAAAAGCGGTGGTGGCCATTGCCGAGACCCTGGCCCAAGAACTTGGTGCCGATCGCGATGTGGTGCGGGCTGCGGCTTGGTTGCACGACTTGGCCAAGGAAGAAATCGCCGAGGGCCGGGATAGCCATGGTGAGGCCAGTGCCCAGGAAGCCAAGAAAATACTGGAAGCCACCGATTTCCCACCGGAGAAGATACCGCGTGTGATGTATGCCATCGCCCAACACGTCGGTCTCTTCCGGGATGAACCACTACAAAATCTCGAAACAGCAATCATTTGGGATGCGGATAAACTCTCTAAATTAGGAGCAACCTCACTGGTTCATTATCTAATGACCAACCCCGCTTCGGTTCCAGGGATAACCACAGAAAGATATTTCGCACAATATCGGGATTGGCTTGAGACAGCCGCGCGCATAGTCAGTAGCATGAACACCCCACCGGGCCGGAAAATGGCCGAGGAGCGTTATCAATTCATGCAACGGTTCTATCGCCAGCTGGCCCAGGAGTTAGGCCAGGGAGGGTAGGGGAGATGAGGCTAGTCATTTTGGGCACAGCCACGGCCCTGACCACCGCGCAGCAGGACAACACCTCCCTCTTTCTCGATGCCCCATCTGGCAGCTTGCTTATCGATTGTCCGGGCAGCCCCTTCCAGAAACTGCTGCGTATCGGCGCTGATCCTGGTCAACTACATGGGGTGCTCATCACACATGCCCACCCCGATCACATCTATGGCCTCCCGGCTCTAATCCACGAACTGTGGCTCATGGGCCGCATTACTCCTCTAGAGATATATGCTAATGCCCATGCCCTGGAAGTGGCTCAGCAACTGATTCAATTTTTTAAACTTGGCGACAAACCATTGCCTTTGCGACTTAACCCCATCCCTGATGCCGAACAAGCCCTGATCATTGATAACCAGGAATTTCAGGTACATACCAGCCCGGGAAGGCATTCGATACCAGTGGTGGCGGTGCGCATCACGCCCCGCTCTAGAGGTGGCCGGGTTGTGACCTACTCCAGTGATACCAGTCCCTGCCCAGCCTTGGTCAATTTGGCACAAGGCTCGGATATCCTCATCCAAGAATGCGCCTCCAACCGTCCGAACGATGTCCATACCACTCCAGAGGAGGCAGGACAAATGGCTGCCCAGGCCGAGGTCAAAGAGTTGATATTGATTCACTACTCGGAGCGGCTGGCCCAAGATGCTGAAGGGACGGTGCAGAGGGCACAAAAGTTTTTTCCCGGCCCGGTGCGGCTGGCCAAGGATTTCGAGGTTCTGGATCTGGGCTAATACCGACCTGGGTTGCAGGCGATCCCACCCAGGCAGTTCAAGCCAGGGCTATTGACATTGAGGAGAAAACCTGGTATACTGCCCCCAAATAGTAGGGTTTGGCGTGAGCGAAGACTTATCTAGGCAGCCAGACTTGCTCTGCGCAGGCGGACTGAGCCCCGAGCACCAGTCCGCCTCTGAATTTTCCCAGTATGAGGGGGGACGATGCAGATAACTATTGAGGGTTGGATGATATTCCTGGTCTGCCTTTTAGGCTTGGCTTTCCTCGGATTTGTCGTCTCCGTTGGCCGCCGCCTTCTCCGCCCTCGCCGTCCTGTTCAGCCAATTCCTGCTGCCAGCACCCCGGAAACCGGGGCGGTGAGCACAGTTAGTGCTCCGCCAGAGGAAATGCCGGCCAAGAGTGTGACTCCTGCACCTGCACCTCCTGCCAAGAAAGGGCGGGGTTGCCTAGCCACCTGCTTGATCATCCTTGTGCTAGGGGTCGTGGCTCTCTGTCTTCTCGGTGCGGCTGGCTACTATCTCTACACCACGGGGGCCATTAACCAGCGCCAGATCCTCAATGCCATAGGCCAGGGCACCGGGGAGATAAATCTGGTCAATGCCTCGGACGACACCCTGGAAGTCTCCCTCACTCACTTGGACACCGAATCTGGCGAGCCAGAATCAGTAGGAAGCTTCACTCTGGAACCGGAGGATATCAACGGTTTTACCTCCATCCAACCCGGCCGTTACCAGTTGCAGATTACATATCTGTCTGGTGCCTCGGGGAGTGGAGTGTGTACCATGCGCATCGTAAGCGGCGATTATTATCAATTGGTGGCAATAAACGGAGGGGTGGTCATTGCCAACAAGCGCCAGCCGGCCCAGACCGGGGAGGACCTGGTCATGGCTACCTCTCCCTTGTGTCAACAATAGGAGGGAAAATGCCTACTAATAATCGTCGGACAGGATATTTTTGGGTCTTAGTCATACTGGGGCTGCTTTTTGCGGGATGTGCCACAGTCACGGTGACCAATACCTCCAAAGAATATTCGGCGCGGGTAAGCCTGGTTATGCCCGATGGCGATGGGGGGCAGGTGCGGCTGGTCAAATCAGGACAATCTATATATGGCGCTAGCGTTTCCGGGGGCACCTTTACGGTTACCGTCCTGCCCAACGAACAGTACCTGGCTTGGCTAAACGATACGAGCCTGAAAATAGCAACCGCCTTGGGTGGCTCAGCTCTGGGAGAGGTTTTGACCGGGCAGGGCCTGAGTCCGGGGCAAGTAGCAGCCCTCCAACTTGCATTGGAACTCATCAGAAGTGAAATTAAGGACATCGAGACCACCGGTACCTCTTACACGGGTACTCTGACGGAGAACTCGGAAGCGGATTGCACACTGGTATGGGAGGATCCCCTTACTGCCTGGGATATATACTGCAGTATAACCGTGAATCCCCCTTCAGAGTTTGAGTTCTAACGGCAAGCAAGATAGAAGAAAGCGTAGACAGGTTCCTTGGACTGTTGGCTTATCAGGAGATAGCCATAAAGCACAAGCTTGGCATGATCATCTCTTTGAGCCTTGCTCTAGCTATGGCGGGGTGTGCAGGAATCAGCCCGCCCCCTACTCCTACTCCCACTGTCACCCCGACCGCTACGCCTACGAACACCGCGACACCCACCGAAACACCGACTCCCTCGGCCACCGCGACTCCTTTATCGGAGGTTACTGCCACTCCTACGATTGACTTCTCCGAATTCCTCACCGCCGAAATCAGCATTGCTAATCTGGCTGATGATACTCTGGAAGTCGCGCTGAGCTGGATAGACCCAGAAACCGGTAGTGTGCAGCCCGCGGCTACTTTTACGCTCAAGTCATTTCAGATCACCTCCCAGGCCATCTTCCCCGGACGATTTCAGTTAGACTTCGCATATCTCTCGGGAGCCACAGCGGTCGGGACTTGCACTTTGGAGGTGGTGAGCGGTGACCTCTATCAGTTCGTTGCCGTGTCCGAGGGGATTGCCATCTACCGCGAGGGGCAAGAGCCCCAGAGTGGCGAGGATCTATTTGTGGCCACTTCGTATCTCTGCCAACAGTGAGTGTTTAGGAGGAATAGTCTGTGAGAAAAATATGGCTTTTCCTTAGTAGACTGGCCCTGAATTGCTTCGTGTTTCTGCTCTTGGCCTGTGAGGGAGACCTCTCTGAATTGCCAAGAGCCAAAGTCGTGGTGCGCAATATTAGCGACGAGGCCACGGCGTTGGTCTCGGTTAAATTCGAAGATAATGTGGGCTCGGCTCTCCTCGCCCCGGGGGAGGCACTGTCTGTGGAAAGTGTAGTGGGCGGTCCGTATAGGGTCGCAGTAGTCCCCGCCGAAGGAGTCCAAGAGTATCAGCAGACCCTCAACCAAGTTCGAGGAGAGCTTGAGGCAGCGGTTCGTAAACCCGGACTCACTGAACAGGAGGCAAAGACCTTATGGGGGTCTTTGATTCTCGTCCAAGGCCAGCAGCAAAGATTGAAACAGATGGGCGGTGGGCCGGGGTGTACTGGTTCGGTCAAGCCAGGAGAAGAAGTCACAGTGGGCGTTCAGTACAACGTTCCTATTGAAGGGCAACCCGGCTTTTGGTCTTGTTAGGCATAAAATGCATTACTGGTGCCGAAAGGTGGCCTTGACATCCTCGGACGAATATGCTATATTTTTCGTAAATCTAAATAGAACAAAGACGGCGAACGGGAAAGTAGGCGCAGGCTGAGGTTTCAGAGAATCGGGTGAACGGTGCAAGCCCGATGCCAAAGCGGCGCTGAGTGGGCCCGGGAGTCGCGAGGCCGAGGGGGCTGACAACAGTGATTAGCCCGGCCCCGGTAGGCTAAGCCGGAGTCGCCACCGTTATCAGGGCTGAGGGCCTTAACGGGCCCGCGAAAAAGTGAGGCTGGCTACCCCGTCTTCCACGATGGGGTTTTTGGCTTCATTAGGGTGGCACCACGGGTTCCCCGTCCCTAAAGGACGGGGATTTTTGTTTTTCCAGAAAGAAAGGAGGCGAATATGACGGTGGATGACTGGCACAGGCTCCTCGTTGCAATGGGGCGGCGGGGAGCGAAGGGATTTCAGAAATCTCGAGAAAAGAGACTAAAATAAGGAGGAAAAAATGGAACGCACTAAAATCCTACTGGCGGAGGATGAGATACCCCAGGCCTGGTACAATATCCAGTCAGATCTCCCTAGTCCTTTGCCTGCGGTCATCCATCCTGGCACCGGCAAGCCCATCGGCCCCGATGACCTGGCCCCCCTCTTTCCTATGGCCCTTATCGGCCAGGAGGTGAGCCAGGAAAGGTATATCGAGATCCCCGACCCCGTGCGGGAGATCTATCAGTTGTGGAGGCCTACGCCACTGTTCCGGGCGCGGCGTCTAGAGAAGGCTCTCGATACCCCAGCCCATATCTACTACAAGTACGAAGGGATAAGCCCTCCTGGAAGCCATAAACCCAACACCGCCGTTGCCCAGACCTTCTATAATAAGGAGGAAGGGGTCAAGAGGCTGACCACGGAGACCGGCGCCGGCCAATGGGGCTCTGCGCTATCCTTCGCCTGCCGCCTCTTCGGGTTGGAGTGTCAGGTGTTCATGGTCAAAGTGAGCTACCAGCAGAAGCCCTACCGTCGCCATCTGATGGAAACCTGGGGCGCCCAAGTATTTCCCAGTCCCACTACTCGCACCCAAGCCGGTAGTAAGATCCTTAAACAAGACCCCGACTCTCCCGGCTCCCTGGGCATCGCCATCAGTGAGGCGGTGGAGGCGGCGGTCACTTCCCCGGGGACCAAATATTCGCTGGGCAGCGTCCTCAACCATGTGCTTATGCACCAAACTGTGGTCGGGCTGGAGGCGAAGAAGCAATTCGAGTTGGCGGGTGAGTATCCAGATATCCTCATCGGCTGCATCGGGGGAGGGAGCAACTTCTCTGGATTTGTGCTACCTTTTGTCCGCGATAAAATTGTGGAGGGAAAGAAGACGCGGATCATCGCCGTGGAGCCCACTGCCGCCCCTAGCCTGACCAAGGGTCTCTATGTCTATGATTTCGGGGATACGGCCCAAACTACACCGCTGATCAAGATGTACACCCTGGGCCACTCCTTTATTCCCGCCCCCATTCACGCCGGAGGACTTCGCTACCATGGTATGGC
>JACPPX010000129.1 GCA_016190785.1 Chloroflexota bacterium | reverse complement strand
GGATGGTCCCCGTCGCCTCGATCCCATATAGCTCGGCCCCGGCCGGGGTAGCGCAGCCGGCGCACCCTCCCACCAGGGCGGCGTATTCAAGTCGGCCGGCAACATCGGGGTGGACATGCCGCGCCCCGAAGGAGATAACCGGCACGGGGGTCGCGGCTTCGACGATTTCCCGAGCGGCGGAGGCCCAGCCGCTCTCCTGGGCCAGTATCCCCAAAAAGGCAGTTTCGTAGAGTCCAAAGGACAGGTAGGGGGCGATGATGCGCAGCACGACTTCCTTCTCGGCAATCTCGCCCCCTTCTTCCCGGGCCCAGACTCGGCTCCCCTTGGGGAGCACCTGGTGGAAAAGGGCCAAAACCTCTTTAATCCCGCACAGAACCCCGCCCCGGCTGGAGAAGACCTCCATGGTTACCGTAGGGTTGAGCCCTTCTTTTTCCAGGATGTCGCGGGTGCGGGAGAAGTAGATGTCCGCGGTATGGCCGGAGAGGATCTTATCCGACGGCTCAAAATGGGGAGGCATTTCACTCGCCTTATCCTATTTTTACCTGTTTGCGGGTAGTGAAGTTAGGGGGTGGTGCTAGTTTAGAGAGACGATTTTAGCCCCTAAGACCTTCTCCATATGTTGCAGGGCGAAGCGATGGGCCTCTTCATCGAAGGTAGCCACTCCTTCGGCCACTACTTCCACGGGGTAATCTCGATTGCGGAGATCAGCCACAGTGTGCATTACGCAGATATCGGTGCAATCCCCCACCACCATCACCTTCTCCGGGTTGAGCTCCTTGAGCCTTTGGTCTAAGTTGGTTTCGAAGAAGGCACTGTAGCGGCGCTTGGGGATGATCTCTCCCTTTTGGGCATAATCGGCCAGTTCGGGGATGATCTCCGTTTCTTTTGTGCCGCTGATGCAATGGGGGGGCCACATCTGGAACTCTTTATCGTCGGGGTCGTGGCTATCCTGGGTGAAGATGAAATGGGAACCCCGGGCCAGTTCCCGGTCCAGGACTTTTTGGATAGGGGCGATGATCTTTCTCCCCGACTCTCCGATATAGAGGGGATTCCCCTCTTCGATGAACCCCCGCTCCATATCCACCACGATCACTACATCGGGCACGTCCATCACCTCCTACCATATATTTTACGCCAATCGGAGGGGAATATTGTCAAGTCTTGGCCATTTTTATTTTTTAATTTCGGCTAAGGTTTCCCGTACTGCTTGGTGATCACTCCAAGGATATTCCGTAGTGCCAAAGGCCATGCTCTTCTCGTGTCCTTTGCCGGTGATTAGCACCAAGTCTCCGGGTTGGGCCTTTTCCAGGGCGAAGCGGATGGCTTGTTTGCGGTCGGGGATGCGGAACCAGTCCCGTCCTTCTTTTTTCCCGGTCTTTTTGCAACCGGTGGCAATCTCTTGGAGGATTCGGGTTAGGCTTTCGCGACGGGGGTCTTCGGCAGTGAGCACCACCCGATCTGCGAACTGGCAGGCAATCTCTCCCATCTTAGGTCTTTTCTTTTTGTCCCTCTCTCCGGCACAGCCAAAGACCACGGTGAGCCGCCCGGTGGTCATATTCCGCGCGGTGCGCAGTGCCTGGGCTAGGGAGTTGGGGGTGTGGGCGAAGTCAATCACTACCGTAAAGGGCTGACCCTGATCCACCTTTTCCATGCGCCCCATCACCCCTGGGAAACGGAGGAGAGTCTCTTGGATGATCTCCGGCTCTACTTCCTGGGATATGGCCACGGCGATGGCGGCCAGGGCATTGTAGACATTGAACTCTCCGGGGAGAGGGAGTTCAATCTCGAAATCCCCGGAAGGGGTAAAAGCGGTGAATTGCGAGGTGCGGCCAGAAGTGTAAACATCCCCGGCCATGACATCCGCCGGCTCCTTGATCCCATAGCTCAACTGCAGATCCGCAGGGATCTCGGCCAGATACTCAAAAGAAGGGTCGTCAGCGTTCAGGACCGACACTTTCAAGGTCTCCGGCTTGCGGAAAGATTTCTCCAGTTGTCGGAAAAGGAGGGCTTTGGCTTCGCGGTATTGGTGCAGGGTCTTGTGATAATCCAAATGTTCGTGGGTGATATTAGTGATAGCCGCCACATCAAAGTCGCAACCCACCAATCGATCCTGAACCAACCCATGAGAAGTGGCCTCGATGATGGCATAGCCACATCCTGCCTCCACCATTTTGGCCAGATACCCCTGGAGGTCTAAGGATCCCGGGGTGGTAGTGTGCAGACCGGTGTCCAATTCCTGGCGGCCGATGGAGGCGCTGACGCTGGTCACGGCACCGGTTTTATGCCTGGCTCGCTGCAGGATGATCCTGATCATGGTCACGGTAGTGGTTTTGCCATCGGTGCCGGTGACCCCGATGAGCCGCAGCTTGCGCGAGGGGAAATCGTGCCAAGCAGCGGCGAGATAACCCAGGGCCTGGCGGGAGTCGGGAACGGTGAGGATGGGGAGACCGGGGAAGTGGGACCTTTTGGCCCCTTTTTGGACGAGAACCGCCGCTGCTCCATTTTTGATGGCCTGAGGGATGAAACGGTGGCCATCGGTCTCTTCCCCTTTTATGGCCACAAAAAGATAACCCGGCCGCACTTGCTGGGAATGGTCAGCAATGCCCTTGATCTCCACATCACCGGGCAGGGTTTTGATCGGCCAAGGAAGGGTGGCGAGGAGTTGGGATAGTTTCATGATTCATCCAAGTCGAGTTTTGGTGACCGTGGTTTTACTCGACAGTGGAGTATAGCACAACTCTCGAACCCGTCGGGATTTTCTCCGGGCCCTCGGATTTTAACCCAAGACAAGGACCTGCAAATTTAGGGGAGGGTAGGAGTGATCTGGGCGGAGGAGACGGCGAGGTCAATAAATGGCTGGGGATAGAGGCCCATAATAAGGGTCATAACCAGGGTTATGGCTAGGCCCAGAACCAAGGAACGGGGGATGGGCAGGCTTTCTGATGACTTGGCGGGGAGAAAGAACATCTGGCGCACGATGCCAAAATAGTAATAAAGGGAGATGACGGAGTTAACTACTCCCACTATTGCCAGGAAATAAAATCCCTGCTGGATAGCCGCCCCGAAGACGAAAAGTTTGCCCAGGAATCCCCCGGTGGGAGGTATCCCGGCCAGGGACATGAAGAAGACCACTAGGCTGAAGGCCAGAATCGGGGCGCGGCGGATTAGGCCGGCGTAGTCACGGATATTGTCGGAAGCGGTAACATGGGAGAAAGCGACCACGGCGATAAAGGCCCCCAGGTTGGTGAAGAGATAGGCCAAGATGTAGATGAGCACTCCCTGCTCTCCAATGCTCCCGCTGCCCAGGGCCACTACTCCCAAAAGGATGTATCCCACCTGGGAGATGGAGGAATAGGCCAGCATCCGTTTTATGTTCTCTTGCTGGATGGCCACTAGGTTGCCGAAGGTCATGGTCACTATGGAGATGGCGCTGAGCAGGGCCACCCAATCCGGCTGGAAGGTTCCGGGCAAGGCGGTTATCAGGAAACGGATAAGGACCGCAAAGCCCATCGCCTTGGGCCCCACGGAGAGGAAGGCGGCAATGGGGGTGGGGGCCCCTTCATAGGCATCGGGAGTCCATTGGTGGAAGGGAACCAGGGAAATCTTAAAGGCGAAGCCAGTGAGGGCAAAGACCAGGGCCGGGAGCAAAAGCCAGCGCTCTCCGGCGATGGGGGAATCGGGGCTGGCCAGGGAGAGGGCGATCTCCCGCAGGTTGGTGGCCCCGGTGGCCCCGTAGAGGAGGGATAGCCCGTAGAGGGTCAAAGCGGTGGTCAAGGCCCCGTAGAGAAGATACTTGATCCCCCCTTCGCTGGAGGCGTAATCCTTGCGCAGGAATCCGGTGAGGACGTAAGAAGTCTGGCTCACAAACTCCAAGGCCAAGAAGATCATGATCAGGTCACTGGCTGCGGCGAGGAGGTTCATGGCCACCGTGCCCAGGAGAAGAAGGCCGTAAAACTCCCCGCGATATGGGGTTTTCCGCTTCATAAACTCCATAGAGGAGAGGATCACCAGGGCGGTGGTCAGGGCGGCAATGACCTTGAAGAAGATGGCGAAGGAGTCCACGGCCACCATCCCGAATAGGATCTCCTGATTTGCCCCCAGCAGCCGCAGGCTGGCGATGATGGCGACCCCCAGCCCGAGGAGGGCCACATAGGCGGTGCGATCCCCGCCCCGCCCCCAAATCAAATCCAGCCCCAGGACGAGGACGGCAAAAGTAGTAAGGATGAGTTCTGGGGAGAGGAGGTTCAGGACCTCAGGCCAATTTATGGGAGGCATTTAGAGAGAACCCAAAAGATTGACCATGGCTCCGTTGATCAGGTCCAGGATGGGGGCCGGGTAGAGGCCGAAGAGGACCATCAGGAAGACGAGAGGGGCCATGGTGATGATCTCCCAACGAGTCATATCCGGGAGCCCGACCCATTTCTCCTTGAGCGGCCCCAGGAACATGAGTTGGATCACTTTCCACAAGAACATAGCGGCGGTGATGATGATCCCGCTGATGGCGATGACCGCGAGGGGGGTCAGAGTGACCAGTGCCCCGCGGAAGATCAAAAATTCGCTGACAAATCCGGCAAGCCCGGGAAGGCCGAGGGAGGCCAAGGCGGCGGTGGTCAGCACTGCATAATAAACCGGCACCCGGCTGCCCAGCCCTCCGAATTCACGAAGTTCGCGGGTGTGGGCCCGTTCGTAGATGATCCCTACCAGAAGGAAGAGTCCCCCGGTGATTACCCCATGGTTGAACATTTCTAAGACCGCTCCACTTAGAGCGATGGCTTTGCTATCGAAAACCGCCTGGAAATCGGGGTTGGTGGCCGCCAAACCAATAGGAGTAGCCGCGGCGGCGGCCACCCCGAGGATGACATAGCCCATATGGTTCACGCTGGAGTAAGCAATCAATTTCTTGAAATCCCATTGGGCCATAGAGACCAGGGCCCCGTAGACGATGCTGATCAAAGCCAGGATGGCGATGACTAAGGCGAAGGCATTGAAGGCTTGGGGGAAGATGGGGAGGAGGATGCGGAAGAAACCGTAGCCCCCCAACTTTAGGAGTATGCCGGCGAGGATGACGCTCCCCGCGGTGGGGGCCTCTACATGGGCATCGGGGAGCCAGGTATGGAAGGGCCACATCGGCACTTTGATGGCGAAGGCCAGAAAGAAGCCCCAGAAGGCCAGACTCTGGATAAAGAAATTATCAGTGAAGGGACGCAATTCCGCGGCTTGCAGAATGTCGAAGGTGCCTTCGGCGAAGAAGATGGCCAGGATAGAGAGGAGCATAAAAACGCTCCCGGCCAAGGTGTACATGAAGAATTTGATAGCCGCATACTCCCGCCGCGGGCCTCCCCACACCCCGATGATAAAGTACATAGGGACCAGGCCCACTTCCCAGAAGATGTAGAAAAGGAAGAAATCCAGGGAGGTGAAAACCCCCATCAACCCCGTCTCCAAAAGCAAAAACAAGAAGTAGTACTCCTTGATCCGCTCCTTGATAGTGAAAGCCGAATAATAGAGGGAGATGGTGCTCAGGAGGGCGGTGAGGCCGATGAGGGGGATGGAGAGTCCGTCAACCCCCATGCGGTAGCGGACATTTATGGCCGGGATCCAGTTGTAAACCTCCTCGAACTGGATGCCCCCTGCCCGGAAGTCATAGCTAAACCAAAGATAGGCGGAGAGGGCAAGGGGGATAAGGCTGATCGCAATCGACCAGATCTTAACCCACCGCTCCTGGCCGCGGGGAATGAAGAGGATGACTAGGGAGCCGAGGAGGGGCAGTAAAGTTATGGCACTCAAAAGGTAGGGCATATTCACTCTCCCTCTATTGGGCTATGAATAATCCGGCGAGCATTAATATGCTAATCAGGACGATCAGCATATAGTTCTGCACCTGGCCGGTCTGGATGAGCCGCAACTCCTGGCCCAGGAAGTTCCCCACCCGGCCAATGCCGTTCACCGCCCCATCCACAATATAGACATCGATGAGGCGGTTGAATTCGGCAAAAGAAGCGGTCGCTTTCCCGCTGAAATTCACCAGCCCGTCCACCACCAGTTGGTCGAAGGAGCGGAGGATGTCGGCCAGGCGGATCACGGGCTGGATAATCAAGGCATTGTAGATCTCGTCAATGTACCACTTGTTTTGCAGGAAAGTCCACACCGGCCCCAGTCTGGCCAGAGGATCGGGCTGCCCCAGGGCGAGGGGTTTTCTCCCATAGAGGAACCAGCCCAGAAATAAGCCGGAGAGGGCCACGGCCACGGAGATAGTCAGGACCAAAGGTTGGAAGGTGCCAGCCTCGGCCTCAATCCCTAAGGGGGCAAAGTTTTCGCCCAGGAACCTATGAAAGGGATTGCCCAGGATTGGGCCGAGGACCGGGAAGTCGTCTGGTACTCCGACTAGGCCCAGGAAAAGAGTAACAGTAGCTAGGAATATTAAGGGAAGGGTCATCACCGGGGGGCTCTCGTGGGGGTGGGCTTCCGGCTTGCGCGGTTGGCCCAAGAAGGCCAGGGAAATCTGGCGAGCCATATAGAGGGCAGTCAAGAAGGCGGTTAGGGTGAGGGTTCCCCAGATGAGGGGGTTGTGGAGAAAGGCCTCGCCCAAAATCTCGTCCTTGCTCCAGAATCCGGAGAGGGGAGGGATTCCGGCCAAAGCCAGGGCCCCAATCAAGAAGGTCCAGAAGGTGAGCGGCATCTTTTTGCGCAGCCCGCCCATCTCCCACATATCGTTGGTATTCACCCCATGGATGACCGAACCGGCCCCCAAAAATAGAAGTGCCTTGAAAAAGGCATGGGCAATGAGGTGGAAGATGCCGGCCACGAACCCTCCTAGCCCCAGGGCAGCCATCATGTAGCCCAGCTGGCTGATGGTGGAATAGGCCAGCACCCGCTTGATATCGTTCTGGGCCAGGCCGATGGTGGCGGCAAAGAGGGCGGTGAAGGCCCCGATCCCGGCGACCCAGATCAAAGCGGGCGATCCGCTCGCGGCGAGGAAAATCGGGAAAGTACGCGCTATCAGGTAAACCCCGGCGGCGACCATAGTTGCGGCGTGGATCAGGGCTGAGACCGGGGTGGGACCCTCCATAGCATCGGGGAGCCAGACATGCAAGGGGAACTGGGCGGATTTTCCTATCGCCCCGGCAAAAATCAAAAGCCCGGCGATAAATACTATTTGGGGGTCAACTATCGCCAGATTCTGCACCGCGGGATAGATTTCGGAGAAGGCTAAGGAACCGGTTTGGAACCAGAGGAGCAAAATACCCAGGAAGAAGAGGACATCTCCCACTTTGGTGGTGATGAAAGCCTTCTTGGCGGCATTGGCTGCGGCGGGACGCTCAAACCAGAAGCCGATCAGAAGATAAGAGCAAAGGCCCATAATCTCCCAGGAGAGGAAGGCGAGGAGCAGATTGTCGGCCAGGACAAAGCCCAGCATGCCTGAGGCGAAGAGGCTGATGTAGGCAAAAAAGCGGGAGTAGCGGGGGTCGGCGTGCATGTAGCCCTGGGAATAGATAAAGATGGCTAGACAAACAGTGGTGACCATGGCTAGGACGATAGCCGCCAAGGGGTCGACCAGGAAGCCGATGGCCACTGCCTGGGATCCGGCGGGGAACCAGTTCACCGTCAAACGGAAAGGGTGCTCGGCTAGTCCGGGAGTGATAAGAGCCTGGAAGAAAATCCAAAGCCCAAGGACGGTGGAGAGGGCCATCCCCAAAATAGCCAGCCGGGCACTCAAATTGGGGGAGCGGTTGGTGAAGAAGATGATGGCCGCGAAGGCCAGGACGGGGAAGAGAGGCACTAGCCAGACTAGATCCATAGTAATTGCTTATCCTTTGAGCAAGTCTATCTCTTCGATATCAATGGTTTTCTTCTGGCGGTAGATGGCCAGGATAAGGGCCAGGCCGATGGCCACTTCCGAGGCGGCGACGGTGATGACAAATACTGCGAAGATCTGCCCAGTGAGTAGGTGGGGGGTAATAAAGCGCCAGAAGGCGATGAGGTTGATGTTCACCGCATTGAGCATCAGTTCGATGCCCATCAAGATCCCCACCGCGTTTTTGCGGGAAAGGGTGCCGTAGAGTCCGATGGCGAAAAGAACCGTGGCCAGAGTCAGATACCAACTGAGCGGCACCCCGCTCATCCCCCCTCCTTTTCGCGGGCAATGATAATTGCTCCCAGGAGGGCCATCAGCAGCAGCAAGGACGCTACTTCAAAGGGAAGGACATAGGTGGTCAGGAACTCTTTCCCCAATGCGGTAATCTGGTCATTGATTATCGGTGCCTTGCTCAGCGGCCAGGGGGCAAACCCGACAATCGCTCCCAAGCCAGTGGCGGCAATTGCGGTGAGAAGCAAGCCCAGCCACCACTGCTCGTTGCGGGCCCCCATCTTGGGGTCCATCACCCGTTCGGTGAGCATCACCGCGAAGAGGATGAGGACGGAGATGGCGCCCACATAGATCAGGACCTGTACCGCGGCGACAAAAGGGGCCTCCAGAAGTATATAGAGCCCGGCCACGGCGGAGAAACATAGAATCAGAGCTAGGGCACTGTGGAAGATATTGCGCAGGGTGACCACCGCCACTGCCGCGACCACGATCAAACCAGCCACCAGCAAGAAAATACCTTGCAGGACGAGATCGGTGGGGAGATTTTCAAAGGGGGGCATATTCTAGGCGGTGGGCTGGGGCTGGAGTTTTTGTCTAGTGGCAAGGGCATAGATGATGGCGGTGACGATAAACAGGGCCAGGTTGGCGGCAAGAAAGGCCCCGATTTGCACGCTCTGAGGTTGTCCGACCAAGATGGTGCGAAGAAGGGCGGTGAGGAGCAGATTGGCCAGGGTCAAGGGCACGAGGAGCTTCCAGCCGAAAGCCATCAACTGGTCGATCCGCACCCGGGGCAAAGTGCCTCGGATCCAGAGGATGATGAAAAACACAAAGTAGGTTTTGATCAAGAACCAGACATAAGAAGGCAAGGGAATAAGCAATGGTTGCCAACCACCCAAAAAGAGGGTGGCGGCCACGG
>JACPPX010000130.1 GCA_016190785.1 Chloroflexota bacterium | reverse complement strand
GGTCAGGGGCAGGGCCAGGGACAAAGGACTTGTCGCCGGCCCCAAGCCCAAACCCACCGCCAGCCAAATTAAAAGAAAAAGGGCCTTAGGATCTTGAAGAATCAGAAAAAGCCCTCCCAAAATTCCCAGCAGGAAAACGAGGGGCTCGTAAGCGAGAACAAGAATCGGGGATGGCACTGCGGAGAGTGGAGTCGGAATAGATAGTAGTCCAGCAACTGCTGCCTGTAACCCTTGAGGCAGCAAAAAGCCCCCAGTGGGCAAGAGCAGTATCATCCCAATAAAAATCAACCCGGCTCTGGCCATGACCTCCCGGGAAGGTATTGCCTCTCGGAAGTAATCCAAGGCCTCAGAAAATCCTCCGGTTCTAAATAAGTTTCCCAGGGAATAGATGAGAGGGAAAAGGAGTATCGCCCCGAAAAGAGGGTTTAGAAAACCGGTGCTGAGGATGATCAAGGCCCCACCGGCCGCAGACAGGTAGAGGGAGTGGGAGGTCTTGTTTCTTAAATATCCAAAAATGCCGCTTATCAGCAGCACTGAACCCAGAGCCTCCACTACTTGCCCGCCCGCATATCGGGAGAAGAAAACAGAGATGGGAGAGAAGGC
The DNA here is from genome assembly GCA_016190785.1 of Chloroflexota bacterium. Lineage (GTDB taxonomy): Bacteria > Chloroflexota > Anaerolineae > UBA7937 > JACPPX01 > JACPPX01. The sequence goes on along the minus strand of JACPPX010000130.1, from coordinate 4,933 downwards.
CAGAAAGAGTGCAACGAGAAGGGCCGCCACCCGACCAACGGCCTCCCGCAAAAAATACGCAGCGGCGACGAGGACTGTGCCGATGGCTGCCGGGACTAAACGCACCACTGCATCGCTGCTCCCCAGGAGAAAATAACCGAGGAGGTTCGTTTGGAATAGAAGTGGCTGCAAGCCAAGGTTTGGCTCGGCAACTCGGCCCATGTAGAACTCCCAGGCGCGGTAAGCCAAATCCGCTTCTAGGGGAGACAAGGGCCGCTCCCCTAAACCCCAGAAGCGCAGGATGGCGGAAACAATAATAAGTAGCAAGTAAATGCCAGATTCAAGGGTGGGGCGGAGAAGAACTAGCGAGCGACTAGACATAGAATAGGCTAAACCCTTCTCAGGATGATCACTCCCGAGTTTTGGAAAGCGACTTCCATGAGTCCTCCCCACCGCTCAAGAGAAGCCGCAGCTGGGCCGTATTTATCTCTCTCCAGAAATCCCACATAGACATATTGGATGTCGAACTCCTCCAGAAGCCGGTGCAAGTCCTGGGTATCGCTGCTGGTGTAGAGTTGGTCAATCAAAGGCTCACGACGGCCGGGCTCGTTGTAATTTCCCCGCCACTGTAATTCATGACCACCCCACCCTAAGAGTGTGGGCAAGCCGGTATAGGCGGAAACCCTGCCGTAAAAGGTGTAGGAACCTCCCCATGCCTCGAGGACAACCGCATTTCCCGGGACTTGGTCATCCAGCCAACGGATGGCAGAGTATTCATCCGGGTAGAATTGCTGCAAGAAGGCGGTGCCATCCAAAGTGGGTGAGGCTTGGAATCTATTGGTTTTGGAAGGGATAGCAGCGGAGGGATAAACCAGGCTGGCGGCAAAGAGCAAAAAGAATCCACCCCGCCAAACCATTCCTGTGGCTTTCTTCCATCCCGAATCATTAGCAATTTTCTGCCATAGGTAAGCCATGGCATAGGTCGAGCCGATGGAAAAAAGCACCCAAGCCTGATAGTAAAACTTGAACACTGTATTCATGCGCGTGCCGAAGACATCCCGAATATAAAAGAACTCGACACTCAAAGTGAGCAGAAACGCGGCAATGAACAATAACAAGGAGAAACTAAGATCCGCGCCCCGGGCTCCGTTTGAGCCTATTGCCTCGCTCCGAGGACTCTTACTCTGCTGGTGCAAGGCAAAGAGACTCAGAACAATAAGGAAAACCAAAACCGCGGAAAGCCACCACTGTAAAATGGCGAAAAGTATGCCCAGGGCCATCCCAAATGATAAGATTGCGCCGCTTCCAATCCCCAACCCTCCATCTCCTGCAACACTGCTGCGTATCCGCCGGAAAGTATCGGGCATGAAGGCCATTAGCGCTCCGGTGGCGATAAAGACGGATAGCCCGAACATAATCAAATATTGGTGCAGCCGAGTTTTGATCAAAAGTTGTGGGACTAGTCCTCCAAACTGAGAACTGAAGGTGATCCAGAAGGGGAGATAAAGAACAATGCTCCCCAAAAAAAGTTTGACTCCAAACCGCAAAGCATCCGTCAACCACTGGCGATCGAACTGGCCAATCAGCCGATATTCCCTCAGCCCATAGGCGGCAATGATGATCAAGCCATAGGTTGGCAGATCCCAACTGTTGAGAAAGCCCAACCCACCAATAACTATCCAGAGGACAATCATCTCCAAGCGCGATGGTAGCTCACTCGACACTAATACTTTGTAGGCCAAAGCCAGAGCGAGGAGGGTGAAGGGCAAAGCCAAGAGGTGGGGATGCATATCCCCCAGGAGGAAACTGAAGAAGGGGAATTCATCAATGACCTCCATATCCTGTCCCTGAAATGAATCATGGATCACCCGCGAAGCCCGCCACCACCACCAATTATCAGTAGGCATCCACTGTCCTGTAACCGGCACAGAGCCTAGACCTTTGATGTCCAAAAACTGCACAAATTCTGGTGGGAGGAGCCCTCGAGTATAAAATACCTCCAGGATGCCTTCGAGATTGCCAATCCCTGCCACCAGCAATGCAGCGAGCAAGCCATAAGCAAGGCTTGCTCTGTGTCTGGTAGCATTTGATCGCAACCCGGCGGTGAGGTTATAGCCTAGCCCAAATGCTCCCAGTACGGTGAGGGCAAAGAGGAGGGCAATCCCTAGGTTGAATCCCACGCCTGAGGTTACCCCCGAGAGTTTAGTGAGCAGGGCCATCATCACATAGCCAAAGTGGTAATAGCTGATGGCGTAGCCAGAGAGCCAGGGGTCATGGGGGGGAAAGTGCTCGCTGCGCAGAGTAGCGTTCAGAAAGGCGACTTCCATCGGCTTCTCGGTGGCCGTGATCTCCGGATTATAGGCCCGCACAATTCCCCATATCAGTAAAGCCGCGGCAAATAAGGCTTCGCTGGTAAGGACCAAATGTTTCTTTTCTCTCCAAAACTCTCCAAGGCTTGGCTTAGGGAAGTAGAGATAGCAGGCCAGGGCCAAAACTAGAATCACCGCGGCGATGGCCGGAGCAGTGTTGGACAGAAACTGAAAACTGACCAGTAGCCAGAAAACATAGCTCACCAGAAGAAGTCCCAAGATTTTTGCAAAAGAGTATCCCTGATCGGGTAGTGTCCTGAAAATGCGGAAGGCCAAGGGGAGCACCGCAAACCCCAGGGCTTGGAGGATCAGCCACCAAGCGAAGATTGGGACCAAAATCTCAATCATCAGCCAGCGCCGCTTGCACCACGCGATATAAGAGCACTTGCGGATTCTCGTAAACCAACTCTAACCACCCTTGAGCGCGCAATGATTCAAACTTAGCCAGCCCATACTCGGGATAAACAATACGCTCCAGTTGCCCGACATAGATGTATTGGATATGCAGCCGATGGATAAGTTCCAAAGCCAGATTCGGGTCTGCGGTTTCGAAAAAGGCCCGCGCCTCCCCATCCCGCTGCCCTACTTGCCAGTCATAGCGCTGCTCGTTCTGATGCATCCCGAGGAGGGTGGGAAGCCCAGTGTAACTGGCCACTCGCAATCCACCTTCCCGGTAGTAGGGTAATGCAGCCTCGGCGACGACAGGGGTACCCTGGACATTGGCCAATAGCCATTGGATAGCCTGGTAGTCATAGGAGAGATCTATGGCGTGATCCTGGTCCGGCCAAAAATAGCGCCCCACGGTCATATAAGCCAGGCCGTCTAGTGTGCCCACGGCCGGCTTTTCTCCTGGAAACCTATCCTCCACCCGGGCTTTGGTCCCTAAAAATAGAAATGTGCTGGAGCCCAGCAGCAAGACGATGAACGCACCCTGCCAGGCAGTGGAGACTACTGTAGAGCGGAGCGACCGGATCTGGGCAAAAAGTCGTGGTAGGATCGCCGCTCCTCCGATCCCCAGGAGAACCCAAGCCTGCATATAAAACTTGAAAACGGTGTTCATTCGCTGATACTCTCCGCCCTGCAGAAAATCCCTCAGAAAAAAGATTTCCGTGCCCAGGAGAATTGCCAGACCCATGAAAATCAGTAGATGGGCAAAACTGGTGGCTACCGAACCCTGCCTCTGCCAAAAGAGATAGCCGGCAATAATCACCAGCGGCACAAGCAGCCCCCATAACCACTCCCCCAGCGAAAAGAGAATGGCCATTACCACCACGGTGGCCAAGATGGCCAATCTGACCTCGCGGCGGGAACTAGCCAGAGCAGCCAGCCTAGTGCTTGATTCGATAATAAGATAACTGGCCACCACGAAGATAAGAAAACCCCATATAGTCAGAAAATGCCCCACATCAGTCCTGGTATTCACCAGCCCCAGCCCGGCGTGGAGCGGGGCATAGTTGGCATAGAACGGCCAATATAGCACTAGGCTCAGAATTGCAACTCCGGCAAAGGTGAGTAAGGCGTCCCTCCAGTTACCAGTCCCGCCTTTTGACCACACGCTCAACATAAAAACTCCCAGTAACAGGAGAAAATATGTGGGCAGGTCCCAGAGATTTATCACCGCCACCGCCCCCAGGCTTAGAGTCAAAACAAGGCCCAGTCCCAGCTGGTCAAAAGTCAGAAATCCTCGCCAGTCGGCAACTCTCGACTGGAGAGGTAATCCTTCTTTCGGCGCATTTTCCTCACCGGGCCCCTGGGCCAGGCTGAGAGCCACGCTCAAGAAAAAGATAGTAAAGGGCAGGCCAATCATATGGGGATGGAGATCGGCAAAGAGAAAACTCCAAAAGGGGAACTCATTGATGGTAAAAGGGATCACCCGCGAGCTTCGCCAATAATCGAAAGCCGGGAAGGATCCGCTGCCCTGGATCAGATTTCGCAATCCTTCCCAGAGTTGCGCTGCCCCGTCCAGGTTACCCAGGAGGGCGACGAACCCGAAAGCGGCTATCCCAACCCATACCCGCCGGGTGAGGTTGTAGCCCAAGGAAAAAATATTGACCACAGTTATCGCAAAGAGGGCGGGTATCGCCAGGTTGAAGGCCATGCTGGGCATAATCCCGGTGAGTTTCACCAGTCCGGCCACGAGGTACAGACCATAGTAATAGTAGTTAATGTACCCGTGAGCGAAGTAGGGATCGTAGGGGGGGAAGTAAGGACTTTTGGTGATGGCATTCAAGAAAGCAAACTCCATAGATTTCTCTCCCCCGGTCCAGGGCTGCCACAGGTCAGGGTTTAGCAGGCGGATGCCGACAAATCCCAAAAAAGCGGCAGCGAAGAGGGCTTCGCTCAATAAGATAATCTTTCGCTTTGAGCTGATGAGGGCTCGAATCTCCCCGCCCCGCTTGTACCAAACATATCCAGAGAAGAGAGCCACTCCTAGAATTGCCAGCAAGTAGGTGGGCAGAATGTGCATTGCCAGGTGGAGGCTGGCCGTGATCCATACTAGATAGCCCACCAGGAGCCAGCCCAGGGTCTTGGCCAAGATATATCCCCCGTCTGCAAAGCGGCGGAAGAGGAGGAGCGTAGGGGGC
>JACPPX010000128.1 GCA_016190785.1 Chloroflexota bacterium | reverse complement strand
TCTCTGCCCCCACTTCTTTGAGGATGACGTCGAACTCGGTCTTCTCCTCCTCGGCGGCAGCAGCCTGCTCCGTGGGAGCAGCGGCGCTGACCGCCGGGGCAGAGACCATAGGAGCCGCGGCGGTGACCCCGAACTCCTCCTCCATAGCTTTTACCAGCTGGGAGATCTGGAGGATGTTCATCTGTTTCACCATCTCTAGGACGGCCTGCACCGGATCATCGGCGGTCGTTTCTTTAGCGGCCTTGGTAACTTTAGCCATTTTTACCTCCTTTCTTTTCTAGAATAGTTGCATAACCCTGCATACTCACTATTCGGGCTCCAACCGAGGGCGATTATCCTTGCACCGCTTGCAGCTGATCCCGGCGGGCGGCCAGCACCCCTAGAAAATTGCGGAGCGGGGCCTGGAGCACACCCCCCAGACCATATAGGGGAACCTGTATCTGGCCGAGAAGGCGGCGGAAAAGCTCCTCCCGCGGGGGGAGTTTGGCCAGGGACAAAATTTCCTGCGAAGTTAGGATCCTCCTCTCCAAAATCCCACCTTTTATCGCCAAAACCTTTGTCTCCTCCGCAAAAGCGGATAGGGCTTTTGCCGGGCCAACCACATCCCCATAGCAGAAGCCAATGGCCGTGGGTCCGGTTAAAAGATACGCCGGCAATTCCACCCCCTGGCCGGCCAGGGCCAGGGCCAACAGCCGATTCTTGACCACCCGATAACGACAATCCATCTCCCCCAGCCGCAAGCGAAGTCCGCGCATATCCTTTACCGCTAAACCGCGATAATCGGTGAGAAACAGAGCTCGGCTCTCGGAGACCATCTGCTCCAGGTCTTTAAGAAATTTTTCTTTTTGGCTACGGGTAACAGCCATTCTCTATCCCCTTCCCAATAAAAAGGCTCTGTGCCCTTTCCGACACAAAGCCACCATCAACTCAGATTATCTGAGTGAAGATAACTTGCCTCGGCAGGCACAATTTATATCCCGCCCCCTACTATGGGGATGGGAGGCCGGCGGTCTACGGCTTTTTATAGTTTATCCCAGCTTCAGCACCAGGGCCTGGACCACATCTACCTTGATCCCGGGACCCATGGTTGAAGCCAGGACAATCTTTTTAACGTACTGGCCCTTGGCCCCCGCAGGTTTGGCCTTGGCTACTGCTTCCATCAGGGCCGAGAAATTGGCCAAGAGCTTTTCCTTTTCAAAACTAACCTTGCCAATAATTGTATGGATATTGGCCGTTTTGTCCAGTTTGAATTCCATCCTCCCCAGCCGCGACTCACGGATGAGCCGGGGCAGGTCCTCGGGGGGGACGATGGTCCCCGCCTTGGGGCTGGGCATCAGCCCCCGCGGCCCCAAGATTTTCCCCAGTTTCCCTACCTTGCCCATCATCTGGGGGACGGCCATGGCTACATCAAAATCCAGGAAACCAGCCTCAACTTTCTTGATCAAATCCTCTCCGCCCACGATATCTGCTCCTGCCTCGCGGGCCAGCCGTTCTCCCTCCCCCTCGGCAAAGACAGCGATGCGTACTTTCTTCCCCGTGCCATGGGGGAGAATAACCACCCCCCGCACCTGTTGATCCGCCTGGCGGGGATCTAGCCCCATGCGCAGATGAGCCTCCACCGTGGCCTCAAAGTTGGAGGGCGAAGTGCGGAGTACCAGGTCCACCGCCTCCTCTGGGGGGTAGGCGCGGTCCCGATCCACAAGCTTCTCCACCGCTAAATATTTTTTACCATGCTTGGGCATAATCAGTACCCTTCTGCACTCAGATCAGCCCTCTTTGATTTGGATCCCCATGCTCCGGGCAGTGCCTTCAATGATCCGCTCTGCGGCAGCCAGGTCCAGAGCGTTGAGGTCCCTCATCTTAGTTTGGGCGATCTCCCGGATCTGACGGCGGGTGACGGAACCAACCGGCTGTTTGACCGGATCTCCTGATCCTTTCTCCACTCCCGCCGCTTTCTTCAAAAGGTCAGCAGCCGGGGGGGTCTTGGTCACAAAGCTAAAAGAACGATCCTGGTAGATAGTGATCTCCACCGGGATAATGGATCCGGTCTGGGCCGCAGTGCGGGCATTGTATTCTTTGCAGAAAGCCATAATGTTCACCCCATGCGGGCCCAGGGCAGTGCCCACCGGGGGAGCCGGGGTGGCCTTCCCAGCCGGGATCTGCAGCTTTACGATGGCTACTATTTTCTTGGCCATGGTTCTCTAGGGCATTGAAAAAGCGACCGCATCCTGTGATCGCTTTTTCGCCGCCAGGTTGCAAAATCTGGTTTATTTTATACCCGGACGGCGAAAATGTCCAGTGCGCTTTCCACTAGCCCTTCTCTACCTCCAGAAGATCCAGCTCGACTGGAGTCTCCCTTCCGAAAAAGGACACCAGGACCTTTACCTTTCCCTTCTCCGGGCTGATCTCCTCCACCGTACCCATAAAGTCGGCAAAGGGCCCGGAAGTGATGCGCACTGTTTCCCCCCGCCGAAAGCTGACCTTGACCCGCGGCTCGGCGGAACGCATCTGCTCCAGGATCTTATCCACTTCTTCCTGGCGAAGAGGAGTAGGCCTGGTCCCTGCTCCCACAAAACCAGTGACCCCCGGGGTGTTGCGGACCAAGCTCCAGGTTTCATCGTCCATCAGCATCTGCACCAGGATATACCCGGGGAAGATCCGCCGCTCAACCGTGCGCCGTTTCCCATCGCGGAGTTCAACCTCCTGTTCGCTGGGGACCACCACCTGAAAAACCCGATCCTCAAAACCCAAGGAGATAATGCGATTCTCTAGGCTCTTTTTGACTTTATTCTCGTATCCAGAATAGCAATGGACCACATACCAAGCGGTCC
>JACPPX010000123.1 GCA_016190785.1 Chloroflexota bacterium | reverse complement strand
TCATCCTGTGCAACGGTCAGGGCGCCTTTTTCTTTCATGAGTTTGAGTTCTGCCGCGCCGTCTTTTCCCATCCCGGTGAGCAAAATGCCGGCGGCTCTTGCGCCGAAAGTTTCTGATAAGCCTCGATGAGCAGGTCTAAATTCTTGCGAGGCTGGATGGTCCCCAAATAAAGGATGTAATTCTCCGGAAGGCCGTACTTTTCTCGAATGCGATGCAGGCTATTTCCACCAGACGGACCATAAAGCGTGGGATCCACACCTGGATATATCACGGTGATCTTCTCTGGCGATACGCGGTAGTGGTTGATGAGGTCTTGTTTTGTGGCCTGGGAGATGGTGATGATGTGGCTGGCAGTTTGGGCATTGAAACGGGTGGCTAGGTCCAAGTATAAGCGATCCCAGGCCCGATGGGCTTGGGGATAGTACAGATACCCCAAGTCGTGGATGGTTACTACCGAGCGGGGAGGATGAAAGATAGGAAGAACATGTGCGGGGATGAATAAAACATTTGGGGGGTGGCGAGTCACTTCCCAGGAGAGACCGAGGTGGGTCCAGAGTCGGGGCATAGAGATTACTCGAGATTCCCAGTTGCTAGTATCGGGAAAAAGTTGGGGAGATGGGGGGTATCGGAAATAAAGCCGGAGGCGATGATCGCCACCAATGGGCAAGAGGTTGCGGATCAGGTTGATACTGTAGTTTTCGGTGCCGGTGGGCTGGGGAGAAGCAACGCGGCTGGCATCGATCCCGATCAACACTTTGCCCATCCCCAGGCCAGGACCGCTTCAGTCGCCCTCGAGTTGCGCGATTTTGCGCAAGCGGCGGCGGTGCCGCTCTTCGCCGGAGAACTCCGTATCTAGCCAGACGCGGAGGATATCCTTGGCCAGTTCCGGGCCTACCACTCGACCCCCTAGGGCCAAGACATTGGTGTCATCGTCGGTCCGGCTCATGCGCGCGGTGTAGGTCTCATTGGCGGCCACGGCCCGCACCCCTTTTATTTTATTGGCGGCGATCACCATCCCCACCGCGCTGCCGCAGAAGAGCACACCTCGTTGGAACTTCCCCTCGGCTACCGCCTTAGCCACCGGCACGGCAAAATCGGGATAGTCATCGCTGGGATCGTTCTTGGATGCTCCGAAGTCCTGGTAGGTGTGGCCGAGATCGGTCAGGAACTTTTTGAGTTCCTCTTTGAGGGCAAAACCGGCGTGATCCGACCCTATGGCAATCCGCATCATGTCCTCGGCTGACGAGATTTATTCTAGCACACTTGCTTCTCAGGAGAAATTCTTAAAGGCGAAGGTTATTCCAGGTCGGGGATGTGCCGGGCAATCTTTTCGCGGGGCACTGCGCCTTGGCGCAGCACTCGGGGAGGGCGGGAAGTGAGATCTACCACGGTAGAGGGAACTCCGCCCCGCACCGGACCACCGTCGAGAATTAGATGGATGACCCTCCCAATCTGCTGATTTACATCCTGGGCGGTTAGCGGCTCGGGACCGCCGGAACGGTTGGCAGAGGTGGCGGCTAAAGGTGCTTTTAATTGCTTGATGATTTCCCGAGGAAGGGAGTGGTCGGGAACACGCAGGGCAACGGTCGGGCCACCACTGGTGAGGATATCGGGAACAATAGTTTTGCGAAAGAGGACGATGGTCAGGCCTCCGGGCCAGAACTCCTCGGCCAATTCATAGGCCAGCCGCGGAATATCCTGAGCCACCTCTTCCATTTGTCGGGTATCGGATAAGAGAAGGGGGATTGCTTTTCGCTCCGCTCGACCCTTGGCTCGGAATATCCGCTTGATGGCGGTGGGCTGCAAACCGTGAGTGCAGAGGCCATACACCGTGTCCGTGGGCATCGCCACTAGCCTTCCGGCGCGGAGGAGGCGCAGAGCTTCGGCTATTGCCTGCGGGTCATCGGCGCTTTGGATCAACTTCTGTTTTCCGGGAAGGGACGTGGGAAACTCCTCAACTCGCGGCGAGAACTAGAAGCACGCGCTCCAGATCGGCGTGGTCTTTAATCAAGGCTACCTTTGATCCGGGGAATCGGGCGCGGGTCAGATCAGCAAGGGTCGAGGCCTGACCGGGGCCAATCTCCAAAACAATACCCCCTGGCTTTTCCAGATATTTGGGGGCTTGCTCAAGCAGTCGTCGCAAATGATCCAAACCATCGCTGCCACCGGCAATGGCCTCCCGCGGCTCATAATTAGCCACATCCGGCGAGAGGTTGTCGATTTCTTTAGTGGTGAGATAAGGCAGGTTGGCAACTATCAGTCCTACGGGTTGAGGCAGCGGCTGCAGGAGATCCCCCTGCAAAAGGAGCACCCGTTCCGCAACTCCCTGGCGCAGGCAATTCTGTGCTGCAACCTCCAATGCCTCTTGCGAAATATCAGTAGCGTATATCCGAGTATCGGGGAGGTGGGTGGCCAGGGCCACGGCCACTGCTCCGCTTCCCACTCCCACCTCGGCGATGGACAGGATCTGATACTGGCGGGCCAGGGCCAAAGCCACATCTACCAGGACTTCGGTTTCCGGGCGAGGGATGAGGACCGCAGGGGTCACAAGAAAATCTAGGCCAAAAAATTCTTTGTGGCCGGTAATATAAGCCACCGGCTCATAGCCTGCTCGTCGGGCAACTAGGGCACGATAGCCCTCTACTTCTCCAGCTTGCAGGAGGGTGTCCAGATTTGCGAGTAGCCTCTCTCGACTTGTCTGTAAATGGAAGGCCAGGAGGACCTCCGCATCCAATTGCGGGGTATCGATGCCGTCTTTGGAGAGAGTATGGGTGGCTTCCCCAAGGGCATCTCTAATTGTTCTCGCGCTTCCAAGAGGATTATCCATCTCTAAGTAGCAAAAAGGGGAGCCTTTGGCAAAAGCCCCTGCCTGGGTCGGCGAAGCCGACCCAGGCCCCAGATGGGGATCATCCCCCCTCTAACTGCGCCGCCAGGTCTTTGGCCATGAGCGCCTCAAAGAATTCGTCGAGGTCGCCATCCAGCACTTGGGGGAGGCGGTGGAGGGTGAGGTTGATGCGGTGATCGGTCACCCGATTCTGGGGGAAGTTGTAAGTGCGGATCTTCTCGCTTCGCTCCCCGGTTCCCACCTGCTCTCGTCTCTTAGTCGTCAACTCCGTCTGGCGTTTCTCCTCCTCCATGGCGAACAACCGGGCGCGGAGGATGCTCATTGCCCGCTGCCGGTTCTGAATTTGGGATCTTTCGTCCTGGCAGGCAACCACCATCCCGGTGGGGAGATGAGTAAGCCGCACCGCAGTTGAGGTCTTCTGCACATTCTGGCCTCCGTGTCCTGAGGCCCTGAAGAATTCGACTTTGAGGTCCTCGGGGGCGATCTTGATCTCCACTTCCTCGACCTCGGGGAGAACAGCCACCGTAGCGGTCGAAGTGTGGATCCGCCCCGAGGCTTCAGTGGTGGGGACGCGTTGCACGCGGTGCACTCCGCTCTCGTACTTGAGCCGAGAATATGCTCCCGGGCCGCGCACGGCGAAGATCACTTCTTTGAATCCCCCGACTCCAGTGGGGTTGCTGCTCAAAAGTTCGCTGCTCCAGCCATGCTCCTCGGCGTAGCGGGTGTACATTCGATACAGGTCGGCGGCAAAAAGAGCGGCCTCCTCTCCCCCGGTGCCGGCCCGAACCTCGAGGATGACATTCTTCTTATCCCGCGGGTCAGAAACCAGGAGCCCCCTCTTGATCTCCTCCCACAGACGTGATTTCTCCTGCTCCAGGGAGTCGATCTCCTCTTTGAGCATCGCCTTGGCCTCGCCGCTGGCTTCTTCTTGCAGAAGTGCCTGGGCCGCGGCCAGTTCCTCATCCACTGTCTTATAGCGGCGATAGGGGGTCACTATCTCCTCCAGTTCCGCCAACTCCTGGCCGTACTGGCGGAGTTTGGCCGGATCCGAAGCCACCTGGGGATCGGCCAGAAGCCGCTCCAGCTCCTTATATCTTTCTTCTAACTTGGTCAGACGGTCAAGCATATTTCACCTACTGGGCCAAGCACCCTCGACCCACTTCAATTATATACTCATTTGATGGTCTATCGATGCCAGCCTTGACATGTATTTTATGCTATAGATAATCACCAAGCATGATATTCTAGACTTTGGGTAAATTAGTATAGTACAGGCTGAGGCCTGATAAGCATGGCTGAATTCTTTGGCAAGGTAAATGCTCCCGAATTCCCCGAGGGATTAGAGTGGCTAAACACCTCGCGGCCGCTCTCTATAAAGGAACTTAGGGGCAAAATCGTAGTTCTTGATTTCTGGACCTTCTGCTGTATCAACTGCATGCACATCATCCCTGACCTCAAAAAATTGGAGAAAAAGTATGCCCAGGAACTGGTAGTCATCGGGGTGCACTCTGCCAAGTTCACCACCGAGCAGGAGACGGAGAATATCCGCCAGGCTATCCTACGGTATGAGGTCGAACACCCGGTGGTCAATGATCCGGATATGGCGGTGTGGAGGACCTACGGAGCAATGGCCTGGCCCACCCTTTTCTTGATTGACCCCGCCGGCAAGATAGTGGGGAAACTGGCGGGGGAGGGGGTATTCGAGCCCTTCGACACGGCCATCTCCCGGCTCATTGCCGAATTCGAGCCTCGCGGCCTTCTCGACCGCCGCCCCCTGAGACTAGATTTGGAAAGGGATCGCGCTCCGGAGAGCCTGCTTTCTTTTCCAGGCAAGGTCCTGGCCGATGCCGCCTCGGAACGACTCTTAATCTCCGACTCCAACCACAACCGCATCGTTGTGGCTTCGCTGGCCGATGGCACCGTGCTCGAGGTTGTGGGCCGTGGAGAAATTGGCCTCGAGGACGGGGGCTTCGAAGAAGCAACCTTCAATCATCCCCAGGGTTTGGTCCTCGACGGCGACATATTGTATGTTGCCGACACCGAGAACCATGCTCTCCGTCGCCTCGATTTTGGCTCGCGGCAAGTGACGACCATTGCTGGGACGGGGGAGCAGGCCGCCCAAGAGAGCAGGGGAGGAGTTGGCAAATCCTCCCAACTCAACTCTCCCTGGGATTTAGCCATGGTTGGTGAGAAACTCTACATCGCTATGGCTGGGCCCCATCAGTTATGGGTGATGGACCTGAAAAGCGATGAGGTGGGGCCCTATGCCGGAAGCGGACGCGAGGCGCGGATAGATGGCCGACTGGAGCAGGCGGCTCTGGCTCAACCCAGCGGGATTGCCACGGACGGCCAGCGGCTTTATTTTGCGGATAGTGAGTCCAGTTCCATTCGCTCCGCGGAGCTGCCGCCCCGACTGGAAGTGAAAACCATCGTTGGGCTTGATCTCTTCGTCTTCGGCGACCGCGATGGGAAGGGGAGTGAAGTTCGGCTGCAGCATCCGCTAGGCATTGCCTATGCCAACGGCCTGCTTTATGTCGCCGACACCTACAACAACAAAATCAAAACCATAGATCCGGCAACCGGCATCACTAAGACCCTCTTCGGTACGGGGGAGGTAGGGATGCGCGATGGAAAGCAGGCCACCTTCAACGAGCCCGGAGGTCTATCCCTAGCCAATGACCGGGTTTACATCGCCGATACCAACAATCATTTAATCCGGGTCGGGGATCTCCAGAGCAGGGAAGTCTCCTCCTTTGAATTCAAAGACATGGAGAAACTCCGCAAGTGGATAGTACCCCGGCCGGCTACCGCCCCAACAATGGAACTGGCCCCGCAGACCGTTGCCACGGGCCAGGCCCGGTTGAGCATAGGGCTGGAATTGCCAGAAGGACATAAACTTACGGAAGGGGCTCCTTCCAAAGTCGTCCTCGCGGTGGAGAACGAGCACATTCAACTACCCGGGGGTGAGAGCAGCCTAGTAGTTGACATGCCGCAATTTCCCCTGCACATCCCCTTGCAACTGGAGGAGGGTGGGGGGAAAATCACGGCGGAGATGATTATCTATTACTGTCAGAGCGGGGAAGAGGCGTTGTGTTACTTCAAAGAGGCGCGGCTCTCGCTTCCGGTGCAAATCCAGAACGGGGCGGGGGGGAAAGAATTAGAAATCTCCTATGCGGTGATGCCGAATTAGCCCCCGAGGGAGTAAGAGCAAAGTTTCGAGTTGACCAGTCCCTAGCCATCACTGCCCAGGATGAGAAACAGTTTTCATATAGAGGAGACAATGGGGAACAAATTTGGCCATGTGGAAATTCGCTGCCGCAATTTGGAAAGAGCCAAGGAGTTCTACGGTTCGCTATTCGGTTGGCAATTTACTGATTTTCCCGAACATCGTTTTTCGGTGATCGATACCGGAAGCGAGACCTCTGGAGATCTCCAGGAGGTTAAGGAGGGGAAGCCAGTTGGGGTAACTGCTTTCATTTATGTGGATACCATACATGACTGGCTAGGGAAGATCGAAGCCCAGGGCGGGAAAACAATTATGGGCCGTACCGCGATTCCCGGCTATGGGTGGTGGGCACTTTTTGCGGATCCCGATGGAAATGTTTTAGCCCTCTACGAAGAGCCACCGCATTTAGGGCAAATGGCATAATTTTTATAAGGAGGTGAGAAGTGCTCCGCAACTGGCAGTATGTGATTGATACCTGCAATCCCCCGCCGGACAAACCTCTGGATCCCGTCTCTCGCTGGCTGGTCATCACTCGCGCCTGTGTCTTCTCCATGAGTTACACCTCGGCCCTCATCGGGGGACTTTTGGCGCTGAGCAGCGGGGCAATGGTGAATTTGGGGTATGTGGCCCTGGCGGTGCTGGGGGTGGTCCTGGCCCACGCTGCCAATA
>JACPPX010000124.1 GCA_016190785.1 Chloroflexota bacterium | reverse complement strand
GTAGCCTACCTTATCGAGGCCCGGGAATTCTCCGAAGCGGCGCGGATCACTGAAGAGATTGTGCCTCGTGCTATTTTGGAGGGGCGAAGCAGAACTGTTCTTCGTCTGATTGATCCCCTTCCCAAGCGGATCTTTGCCTTGCATCCCAGGTTGCTTTTGGCCAGAAGTGCGGTGGCTATCGATAGCGGCAAATTTTTGGAAGCACAAATATTAGCCCAGAGTGCGCTAAGACGATGTGCCCGTCGGGGGGATAGCCAGGGAACTGTGCGGGCTCTCGTTCTGCAGGCCAACATTGAAAGGTTCCGAGGTAATTTTGGTCGGGGAATTAGACTGGGACAACAGGCAATCAAACTATGCCGCGAAACTCTACGTGATCGCTCTTTGGAAGCCCAGGCTTTAAGGACCTTGGGAATTCTCCACGGAATGAAGGGAGATCTCCGCCAATCACTAGTCATGCTGCGGAGAGCCCTAGAACTCTATCAGAAAGAGGGCGACGAGGTTAATAGGGCATATGTATCCACCAGCCTGGGCACGGCCCTACGTCGGGAAGGACGGTTGGTAGAGGCTGATGCCTATTACTACCAGGCCCTGGAAATATGGAGGCATCTTGGCAATACAGTTGAGGAGGCTCGTCTCCTGAACAATCTCGCGGTTGGCAAATACTCTGAGGGAGATCATCGGGGAGCATTGGAACTCTTTGAAGAATCATTGGCCAAAGCATTTGCTGCTTCAGCCCCCGGTGTTGAGTGCAATATACTGGCCGGGATGGCTGACGTTTATCGCGAGTTGGGTCAGTTAGGGCGAGCCAAGGGAAAATACAAAGAAACCTTGCAGCTTGCCCGAAAAGTTGGAGATGCCTCGCTGGTTTTGTACGCCACCGATGGCTTGGCGGAGACACATCGGCGGGAGGGAGATTTGGCTGGGGCCAGATCGTATTTGCGGAGGGCATTGGAAATGGTAGAAAAGAGTCCTTCGTGGTTGGACCGAGCGCGGGTTTATATTACGGCGGGGCTACTTTCCTCAGATTTAGGGCTCCTCAAGGAATCTCGAACTAGACTGGTTCAGGCAAAGAGGATAACTGAGTTAGCAGGGGCCAAGGGTGAGTTGGCGAGGGTCCTATTCGGTCTTGCGGTTTACGAATTCAAATCGAGGCAAAAGGCGAAGGCCAAAGACTATCTTGGGGAAGGCCTGGAGTTGGCCAGATCACAACGGATCGAATTCTTTCTCCTTAACCCACAAGCCAAGCCTCTCCTCCAGTTGGCCATAGATCAAGGGATAATGCCCGACTATGTGACCGAGCTGCTTCAAAGGATCGAAGCGCTCTACACCCTGTCAAGCATGATCGAGGAGAGGGCTGAGCCCATCCCGAAAGCGGATAGGCTAGAGGTTCGAGCCCTGGGTGGGTCACGGGTGTGGATCAACGGCAAAGAAGTGCCGCTAAAGGCATGGAGGGGTAGGAAGGAGCGGGAGATATTTTTTCTGCTAGTTGAGGGCAAACCAAAAACCCGGGATGAGATCGGGGTTGTCTTGTGGCCGGAATTGTCATCGCAGCGGATGTCCAGCGTATTCCACGCTGCGCTGTATAGGATTAGGAAAGTGCTCCGCGGAGAGTGGATTGTCTTTGACCCTACTCGTGAGGTTTACGGCTTCAATCGCCAAGGAGATTATTGGTACGATGTGGAGACTTTTGAGCGAAACCTTGCGGCAGCGCGAAAGAGAAAGGGTGATCCGGAAGCAGCCCTTCCCGAGTATCTGGCGGCTATAGGTCTTTATGGAGGAGAGTTTCTGCCGGAGTTGGACTCGGAATGGGTAGAGTTAAGGCGTCAGGATTTGGAGAAAGCATTTGTAGAGGCCTTGTCTGAGGTAGCGGAGATGCTTATTCGGCTCAATCGACCCAGTATGGCCGTGGATCACCTCCTGCGAGCCGGCGAGATAGAGCCCTATCGCGAGGACTTGCTGCGGAAGGCAATGGTGGCACTGGCTCTGGCCGGTCAGGCAGGGAAAGCCTTGGAGAGGTTTGATCATTCGATATTGCTGTTGCGAGACGAATTGGGGATTGGGCCGGCGGTTGAGACCGTTAATCTGGCTCAGGAAATCAGAGAGAGGCAACCATCGGCAGAAAGGCTGCTGTCTTATTTCGGATAATAAGGGGCTAATTATAGGATCTTCGAGGCTGGTGTATAAACACCAGCCTTGTTTTTTGACCCAGCCATTGTCAGTGCTATGCTCAGTGGTTGAGTGTATCCTAGGTAGTGAAAGGAGGAAAAAATGTACAAACTCCGCGATAGGGTTTTGCTCTTCACTCTCCGCGCCAATCCGGTGGTGAGGGTCTTTTGGCTGGCGGTGGTTTTGGCCGCTCTTGCTTTGGCGGCTGGAGCGCCTGAGGATTGGGGAGGGTGCGGCTGTCCGTAGACTGACGGTTGTTTCTTGGTTCCCCTTCGCTAGCCGGCGATGCTGCTTATAGTCGCAGTGCTCATCGCCTTGGCTACAGCCCTTGTCCGTCCGGGACGGCTGGCCAGCCTAGCTCAAGTCCGCATCCAAGGTTCGTGGGCCATTGGGTTAATCATCCTTTTCCAGATCTGGGCTGTGCTAGTCGCCCCGGACTCGGCGGGGCATTTGGTAGCAGGGGCGGTAGTCTTCACCCAACTGATTTTGGCGGCTATTCTTTGGCTCAACCGTAGCCAGCCTGGTTTGCGGATTGTGGCCCTAGGGGCGCTGCTGAATGTGGTGGTGATGGCCGCCAATGGGGGGTACATGCCGGTCTCGGCCCAGGCTTTGTCCCGGGCGGGCCATGAGTATCTAGTCTTGGAAGCAGAGGGGCAGAGTTTTGTCGGTTCCAGCAAGAATATCGTGCTGGAACCGGCGGAGACTCGGCTTTACCCGCTCTCCGATATTTTCACGGTCCCCCGCGGCTTTCCAGTAAGTGGTAATTTCAGTATTGGTGATGCGTTGATCGCCATTGGGGTGGGGTGGTTCCTCCATCGTGCTGGAGACGAGGAGTCACTCTATTCTCTGAGGAGGGTATAAATGGCCAGGCTATCTAAAAATGGGCATGAAAAGGTCCTTAACCGGCTTGTGGGGCAAGCACTAGTGGACCCCGTGCTGCGGGACAAACTGCTTTCCCAGCCGGCCCAGAGTTTGGCAGAGCACGGCATCCCAAGCGATTTATTGGAAGGGCTAGTGCTGGAACCCTCCAAGACCCTGGAGGAAGTGGCTCGTCAGCTGCTTCCGGTCTTCAATGGGCACGAGCACTAGTTAACTCGCTTTTTACCACAAGACGGTATCTCCTGAAGGAAGAAAAGCGACATATAAATGGAGGTTAGGTGGCCCGGGAAGGTCCTCTTTCCCTTGGAATGCGACATACATACATACATACATACATACATACAATCGGGCTATTACCGATAGTAAGCCGATGAGCAAGAGACCGTCCAGGAAACTTACTGCTCTAGAGAAGGATTTAGTAATGATCCGTCAAAATGCAGCGCTGGGCCAACTCGCCGTAGAAGTAGGCCATGAACTTAACAATGTGCTTGGCGCCGCTGTAGGCTACCTGCAATTGGCCAAAGAAGAGCAGGATCTCCCGGCAAGGGGCGAAGATTACTTGAACCGCATCGAGGAGCGGCTTCGGCAGGCAACGAGTATTGCCAGAGAATTGCAGGAGTTCGGATCCCCTCTCTTTATCACCCCCGATCCTGTGGATATCAACCATCTCCTCGAAGAGGCATTGGACTTGCTACGGGTTAGGAGCCCCTTGGAAGGGATCACCATAGATCTGCACCTCAACCCCAACCAACCACCAATTCTCGGCGACCCAGTACGGCTCTCTCAAACGATCTTGAATTTGCTGATCAATGCTCAGGAAGCATTGCCGGAAGGAGGAGTGGTTCAGGTTGCATCGCGATACATTGCCGGGAAAGTCCAGGTGCTGGTGGCGGACAACGGGATAGGGATTGCCAGTGAGGATCTGCCTTATATTTTCGAGCCCTTTTTCACGACTAAAGCGGAAAAGGGGAGGGGGCTGGGCTTGGCCATCTGTCAGCGGGTTATCGAGGAACATGGGGGGAGGATCGAGGTGGAAAGCAAGCCGGGGAAGGGAACTAGATTTGTGGTTAGTTTGCCGGTATCCAAAGTAACCACCAGTTCTCCTCACCGGATTAGAAATGTGCCAATAAACGATTAGACAATTGCGATAGAGTAAGAGTTAGTTTGGAATTCAGCGCATTGTGGTGAAGACAAATTCTCATGTCAGAAAGCAATACCGCCCGACATTGGGCGGTTGTTTTATCTGGAGCGGGTGAAGGGACTCGAACCCTCGACATTCTGCTTGGGAAGCAGACACTCTACCAACTGAGTTACACCCGCATGCCCCAAAATATTATATATCTTGCTAGATGAGATTGACAATAACCTATAAGGGAACGGTTACACTGACCGTGGTGCCCTGGCCGGGGGCGGTGGTGATTTGCAGAGTTCCTCCGAGGAGATAGCACCGTTCTTGAAGCCCAAGCAGCCCGAATTTTCTTTTCTGGAGCCGGGACTCCACCTGCTCGGTGCTGAACCCTTTGCCTTTATCTCTCACCGTAAGTTGCAATTCCTGGGACCGAAAATCCAAACGCACCTCCGCCTCCTGCACCCCGGCATGGCGGCGGATGTTGGTCAGAGCTTCCTGGGTAATGCGATACAGGTTCTTCTTCACCGCGGCGGGCAATTCCGGCTCTTCCCCGGAGACGGCGAGGTTAACATTGATCCGGCTTCGCTTCTGGAAATCAGTGAGGTACTGCTTTAATTCTTCCACCAGCCTTAGGTCTCCGGCCTCGGGGAGGCGGAGATCGAAAACCATATGGCGGAGTTCCTGGAGGGCCTCCTCGGCCTGGGACCGGGAG